>JAQIBX010000077.1 GCA_027858895.1 Desulfuromusa sp.
TAACGGAGGATATTAGAGATTATGGCAAAAGAAATTTTGTTTTCCCAAGATGCACGCGCCAAGATTCTTACTGGGGTGAATACTCTGGCTGACGCGGTTAAAATTACCTTAGGTCCTAAAGGTCGTAACGTTGTTATTGACAAGTCTTTTGGTGCTCCATTGATCACCAAAGACGGTGTTACCGTTGCTAAAGAAATCGAACTTGATGACAAGTTTGAAAACATGGGCGCTCAGTTGGTCAAAGAAGTTGCTTCCAAAACTTCCGACATTGCCGGTGATGGAACAACGACCGCAACAGTGTTGGCTCAAGCCATCTATAAAGAAGGGATCAAGCTGGTCACCGCTGGTCACAACCCGATGGAAATCAAGCGTGGCATCGACAAGGCCGTTGCTGTTGCTGTTGAATCTTTGCAAGCACTGTCCAAGCCGGTTCAGGATCATAAAGAGATTGCCCAGGTTGGGACAATCTCAGCGAACAGCGATGCCACGATTGGTAATATCATTGCTGAAGCGATGGAAAAAGTTGGTAAAGAGGGCGTCATCACCGTTGAAGAAGCCAAGTCGATGGATACCTCTCTTGAGACTGTTGAAGGGATGCAGTTTGATCGTGGTTATCTCTCCCCATATTTTGTTTCCGATGCCGAGCGCATGGAAGCAACTATGGATGATCCTTTGATCCTGATCTATGACAAGAAAATCAGCACCATGAAAGACTTGCTGCCAATTCTTGAGCCAGTCGCCAAGCAAAGTCGTCCACTGATGATTATTGCTGAAGATATTGATGGCGAAGCTCTGGCCACTCTGGTTGTCAACAAGCTGCGTGGCACCATTAACGTTTGCGCTGTTAAAGCTCCAGGTTTTGGTGATCGCCGTAAGGCCATGTTGGAAGATATCGCAACTTTGACTGGTGGTCAGCTGATCTCTGAAGAGGTTGGTTTCAAATTGGAGAATGCAACTGTTGACATGCTGGGTACTGCTAAGCGGATTGTCGTCGACAAAGAGAACACCACGATTATTGATGGTGCTGGTGAAGAATCTGCCATCCAGGGTCGCGTTAAGGCGATCCGTGCTCAGATTGATGAAACCAGCAGCGATTACGATCGTGAAAAACTGCAGGAGCGTCTGGCTAAGTTAGTTGGTGGTGTTGCTGTTGTTAAGGTTGGTGCTGCAACTGAGACCGAGATGAAAGAGAAAAAAGCTCGCGTTGAAGATGCTCTGCATGCGACCCGTGCAGCCGTTGAAGAAGGCATTGTCCCTGGGGGCGGTGTTGCTCTGATGCGTTGTCTGCCTGCTTTGGCCAAACTTAAACTTGAAGGCCAACAACAGTTTGGTGTGCAATTGGTGGTTCGTGCCCTCGAAGCTCCACTGCGTCAGATTGTTATTAACGCTGGCCTCGAAGGTGCTATTGTTGCTGATAAAGTTGCCAACGGCAAAGGTGCCTTTGGTTTCAATGCAACAACTGATGAATACTGCGACCTGATCCAGGCTGGTATTATCGATCCAACCAAAGTGACTCGTTACGCACTGCAAAATGCTGCTTCGGTCGCTGGTTTGATGCTGACCACTGAAGCAATGATTGCTGACAAGCCTTCAGATGATGATGCTGGCGGCGGTATGCCTGGTGGGATGCCTGGTGGTATGGGCGGCATGGGTGGTATGGGCGGAATGATGTAGTCCATCCTCTCACTGGTTACAACAAAAGCCCCCACTGGAATTTCTCCGGTGGGGGCTTTTTTGTGATTTAAAATTCTTACCACTGAGACACAGAGGCACTGAGAAAACCAAAAAAATCTTTTTGTTTTAAACCTTCAAGTTTGATTTAGACTTTCTCTGTGACTCAGTGTCTCTGTGGTGAATGATTTAACTTACCGGATCAGTAACTGTCGCGATATCTCCCGTGGCATTGGCTTGACGCGTCGGATAAATTCATTTCCGGCAGCGGTGCAGAGAACATCAACTTCAGCTTCATCTTTCCCTTTTCCATAAGACGCAACGATCGCTGCGGCAGTATCCAATGCCGGTTGAGCCGAATCTCCACAGAATAGACCGAGGGGGCCGGTAAAGTTTCGACAGTGAAGTTTTATCTGTTCGGGTTTGATCTGTTTCTGTAATGCCTCATTGTCGGCATGATGGCGACCCAGGATCAGTTTAGCTGCTGCTGAAAGGCGAAACTGCCGTCCAACTTTGAGCAGTTCAACGTCTGCAACCGTTGCCATAGGATCATGCTGTAATAGGTCGCGTAACTGGTTAGAAAACCCTGCTTCGGTCAGCAGGCAGCCGCCTCCGGATCCCGGGTAGTCAAGGAGACCCCATTCTTTGGCTAATGCTTGTTGGGGTTTGCGTGAACGACCCTGAATATCAAGCAATTGTTCACGCGCCACTAACCCCGATTCTTCCATGGGGGTGATCGGTAGTAGTTTTGCACTTAAGGGACGCAGAACTCTATCCGGAAAGCCGGACAGGGAAGCAACCGATCTTAAGGCATTTGCGTTCTGACTCATGGGGCGCTGGCCGAGAACTTCTCCAGAAAAGAGAAAATCAAAGTCGCCTTTGACCATCCGTTCTCCCGCCAATTGAAACATTAATGCATGACAGTCGATGCAGGGGTTCATGTTGCGCCCATAGCCATGTTTTGGTGTTTTCACCATTTTCAGGTGGATGTTACCAATATCTTCAATAATGAGCCGGTGACCGATGGCTGCGGCGGCCAGTTTTGCTTTATCTGCGTTAAAAAAAGGGGTGACAAAGGATATTCCGGTCACTTCGATTCCCTGCCGCATCAATGCCATGGCAGCTAAGCTGCTATCGAGTCCTCCCGAAATCAGTCCGAGTGCTTTGCTCATCAACTTTCCTTTGAATCTGTGATTCTGTCGGGCATGCAAATAAAAAGAATTGCCAGGTTGCGGCAGGGGGATGGTTGACATCCAGGGAGATGAAACAGGACAACGGGAAGATTGATGATTAAGAGACTCTTCCCGTTGTTTAATCCTAACCGGTGCAATCAGGCGTCGTCTTTTTTATCTTCATTTTCTTTACTAATATCTTCGACTTGCCCTTCTTCAACATCTTCATTGGCCTCATCTGCCCCTTTTTTGAAGTTGCGCAAGCCCTTGCCCAGAGCCCCGCCAACCTGAGGTAGTTTTCCAGCGCCAAAAACGATCATGACCAGTACCAGAATGATCAGTAATTCCTGTGTTCCCAATCCAAACATAGCAATTCTCCCTGTATAAAAGCAGACAACATAAAATCAATTTGAGGCTGACAAACATACACTGGTCGTCGTCAAAAAACAATCAAAGTTGCGTTGATTTTGAACGGGACAACGATAGAAGAGATAAATTTTCAGTGAAAAGTCAACCGGGCTTGGATATACTCAACCAATAGTACAGATAAAGCAGGCATAGATGAAAATAGCCGCAGGAGGTGTTATGAGGGCAGCTTTAATTGAAGTCGTCTATCTTGATGGTACTGAAAGCACCGTCAGCAATGATGTTCTTGATGTTTTAATTGCGACCGAAAAGATCATGCGCTTTAAGCGTTCTGACGGTTGGGTCGATATTGTTCGACAGAATGCCAAGCTTCGTGATTATAGAACTCGCGAGATATACGCCGGTCAGGACCGGCGAGCGCCCTGGCCAGGAAAAAAATGATTGGGGCGGAACGTTGAAGTCACGGGTTGGTTGTTAACCAATCTTTTCCTGACGTTCCTGTTCTGTCTTGCAGTCAATGCAGAGAGTTGTTACTGGTCGGGCGCGTAACCGCTCTGCGCCGATGATTTCTTCGCAGCTTTCACAGTGACCGAAGCTTCCATCCTTAATTCGCTCCAGCGCCTGACGGATTTTGTTAATCAACATGCGTTCGCGATCACGGATCCGCAATTCAAAGTTTCGCTCCGACTCAAGTGACGCTCTATCGGTTGGATCAGGGAAGTTGGGGTTTTCCTCGGTCATACCGGAAACAGTTTTGCCCACGTCCTGCAATAGAGATTCTAATTGCTGGTCCAATAAATTTTTAAATTCTGCCAAGGTTTTTTTATTCATATCCCCATCCTTCCAAGCGCTTTTTATTGACCATTGTTAAAGATCAAAATGCACCTCTGAGTTGAACGAAAATTATTAAAGCCAACACCGCTACTGCAAGCCAGGCTGAAAAAACGTCACTACATTTATTTGGTGGATTCTCTGCTAATTGTCGGGTTTCGTCACTGACCACCGTTTCAGGGGCTCTGGTCACCAGTTGCTTTAGTAGCTGCCCGAACTGTTCATAGCTATTGGAAAGTATCATAAAGTCATTTTCACTGCTTAAACTGACAAAGGCTCGCTTGCGCACCTGAATTGTGTCGACAGCAGTTAATTCAGTATAGGTTAGACGTTTGCTGCAAAATAATTTATTGACCTCAATGGCGTCTTCAGTAATAGAGACTTTGCGTAAGCTGCTTTCAGCAAAAATGATACAGACTGGTAATAAAAATGCTGCGAGAATAATTGTCTTTGCCATTGGCAGCTGCAAAAAAAAGGCACTGGCCAATAGAATGAGACTGAGTACAACAACCAGCCCCAGTGGGAGCAGGAAGCTTTTTCGAATGCTGTAGATTGATGAGTCCATGCGGTTTGTTTTCCAAAAGAATTTTTTTAAATTTATCAGGGTCAACAATTTTTGCCAACTTACAATACTAAACTTTTTCGGATAAAAGTTCCACTGTTTCCGCCTGATTTTTTTAACAGACAAATTCCTTCAATAACCATCTCTCTGTCAATTGCTTTGCACATATCGTAGATGGTCAGTGCCGCGACTGAGACTGCTGTGAGTGCTTCCATTTCCACTCCGGTCTGTCCGGTGACTTTGGTGGTTGCCAGGATGGTCACCCGACCTCGTTGTGGGTCACTGTCAAAATCAATCTTCACTGCACTTAATGGGAGCGGATGGCAGAGGGGTATCAGCGACGAAGTTTGTTTTGCTGCCATAATTCCTGCCACTCGGGCGATTGAGAAGACATCGCCTTTTTTTATCTGCTGTGCCAGGATTAGCTGCAGTGTTGCGGGTTGCATCTGAATTTCACCTTCGGCTACAGCTTCACGAACGGTCAGCGGTTTCTCCCCGACATCAACCATGATGGCTTTGCCTTCTGTGTCGAAATGAGTCAGTTCTTTAGACATTGGATCTCTCCATAGGTTTAGCAGGCTGTTGAAAAACTATCTGCGTTGCAACTGCGGCGTTAAAAATAGTTCTCAAAATGCTCATTTGCTGTATGTAAACTGCGCTTTTTCGACAATTTTCGCCTTGCATTTGCTGCCTCGAAAACGTTTTTCAACACCCTGCTAGATGAAGATGATATCAAGAGCTTCACTGGCATGGCTGATACCGATGACGTTAATTGTCTTGGGGATGTCCAGATTTTTCAGATTTCCCTTAGGCAGAACGCACTGGGTAAATCCCAGGCGGGCGGCCTCTTTGATGCGTAGTTCTGGTTGTGAAATAGCTCTGACTTCTCCGGTGAGGCCGATTTCGCCAAACAAAACCAGTTTTGGATTGATGACCCGGTTAAGATGACTGGAAGCAAGTGCTGCAATGGCCGCCAGATCAATGGCAGGTTCATCGAGACGAACACCGCCTGCGACGTTGAGGAAAATATCCTGACCGGAGAGCGATAGCTCAACTTTTTTCTCCAGAATTGCAATCAGCAGGGCGATTCGTTTGTGATCGATGCCGATAGCAGTTCGTTGCGGGGTGCCAAAGGAGCTGCTTGAAACCAGCGCTTGTAACTCCACCAGCAGCGGCCTGCTCCCTTCCAGGGAGGCAACGACGGCACTGCCGGCGCTACCTTTGGGGCGTTCTGCTAGAAACAGCTCTGAGGGATTACTCACTTCGCGCAGACCCTGCGCCTGCATTTCAAAAACACCAATTTCATTGGTCGAACCAAAGCGGTTTTTTACTGCGCGAAGAATTCGATAAGGATGACCCGGATCGCCTTCAAAATAGAGGACGGTGTCAACCATGTGCTCCAAAACTCGCGGCCCGGCAATAGCGCCATCTTTGGTGACGTGCCCGACCAGGAAGGTTGGTAGCCCATCCCCTTTGGCCTGAATCATGAGCTGTCCGGTACATTCCCGTACCTGGCTGACGCTGCCGGGGGCTGATTCCAAACTGCTGGTAAAAATGGTCTGGATTGAATCAATGACCAGAAAGGCTGGTTGCAGTTCTTTGATGCGCTGCTTGATTTGTTCCAGTGAGGTTTCTGCCAGCAGATAAAGATTGTCGGTTTTAACGCCCAGGCGGTCGGCACGCAGTTTGACTTGCCGGGTTGATTCTTCTGCGGTGACGTAAAGAGCTGTGTCGTTTTTTGCCAGGTTGGCAAAGGCTTGTAGCAGCAGGGTTGATTTTCCAATACCCGGATCGCCACCAACCAGGATCAAGGAACCGGGGACAACTCCGCCACCGAGAGATCGATCCAGCTCTGCCATTCCACAGCTGAAGCGATCCTCTTCACGGCTGTTGATTTCTGTGAGCTTTTGCGGCTTGCCCGGTTGAGGCAGGGCTCGACTATGACTGGAGGTCGCAATTGGCTGTTCTTCAACCAGGGTATTCCATTGCTGACAGTCGGGACATCGCCCTAGCCATTTGGG
This sequence comes from Desulfuromusa sp., assembly GCA_027858895.1. Taxonomy (GTDB): domain Bacteria; phylum Desulfobacterota; class Desulfuromonadia; order Desulfuromonadales; family Geopsychrobacteraceae; genus Desulfuromusa. The sequence continues at coordinate 6,624 of JAQIBX010000077.1, forward strand.
ACTTTGAAAGCCACAATTTTGGCAGCTGTAGATAGTTTTTTGACGTGCCACTCATACCTCCATACGGTCTCTGCAGAATAGCCACGCATCCTATTCTGAACATCGCTAAGCTGTCAATTATTGCTGCCGTCGAAAAAACTCTCCCGTCAAAACAGCTGGGTTTTCAGGTAAAGATATATGGATATTTTTATACCCTGTTCTCTGTAGCTTTTCTGGGCTATGCTTACAAGTTATTGTTTTCGATGTTCTGTCCTGTTGTTTGGGAGGCTTTATGATCTATGAAGATTTAATGACAGCGCTGACTGAGTTTGATCTGCCCCAGCAAGTCACTTTGAAGAAGGTGCGTGAACGGCATCGTCAGCTGGTCCGCCGTTATCACCCTGATATCGGGGCAGATGCGGACAATGACAAGATCAGAAGAATTAATGCGGCATACAAAATTTTGAACGAATATATCAGCGATTACAGGTTTGATTTTTCCCGGGAAACTTTTTTGGAGCAATATCCGGAGGAGCGAGTGCGGGAACAGTTTTATGATGTTGGGTTGTGGGGCGAGAAGAACTGAGAGTGTTTTACCACAGAGACACTGAGTTACTGAGAAAACCAAAGGCTTTAACGGAGCGGCGCAGAGTTGGAGAGCCAGAGAAAAAAGTCAAAACAATCAATCTTGCCACCAAGGCACCAAGAAAATCTTAAAGCTTCTTTTGGTTTAAAATCAAAACCGGGTTATCGACTTTCTTGGCGAACTTGGTGTCTGGTGGCTATCTTTTGGTTCTGAGGGTTTTCTCCACACACTCTGCGCCTCTCCGTTAAACATTAATTTGTGCCTCAGCGGTTAGGTTGAGTTTTACAAACAGAAACACAGGTGATTTTTTGTCAAAAATAGATCAAACAGCAGCATTGATCCAGGTCGAACGTCCGTCCCGCTATCTCGGTGGGGAACTTGGCAGTATTTGTAAGTTGGATGCTGGCATTGAGGTACGCATGGCGCTGGCTTTTCCCGATGTCTACGAGGTTGGGATGAGTCATATTGGGTTCCCAATTCTTTATAACATCCTTAATAGCCTCAATTGGATTGCTGCAGAGCGGGTTTACACACCCTGGGCCGACATGGAAAAGTGGTTGCGTGACAATCAGCAGCCATTGTGTTCACTGGAATCATCACGCCCATTAGCTGAGTTCGATATCATCGGATTTACCCTGCAATATGAACTCAGTTATACCAACTTGCTGGGGATGCTCGATCTCGCTGGGATTCCACTGCGCCGGGAAAAGCGAGAGGCTATTGCTCCGCTGATTGTGGTGGGCGGCCCTTGCGCGTTTAATTCAGAACCGCTGGCCGATTTTTTTGATGTTGCTTTGATTGGTGATGGGGAAGAGGCGATTGTTGAATTAGTCGAATTGGTGCGACAGGCAAAACAGGAGAACTGGAATCGCAAACAACTTTTGCAAAAGTTGGCAGCTAGAGAAGGATTTTATATTCCGAGCCTATTCGATGTCAGCTATCAATCGGATGGCTGTATCGATAAAATTATCCCCCTCCAGCAGGGGTACGACAAAATTCGGCGGCGTTTTCTTAATGACCTGGAAACAGCTCCATTTCCGACTCGACCGATTGTCCCGTTTATGCAGACAGTGCATAACCGTATTGCTCTGGAGATTGCCCGGGGTTGTACCCGTGGTTGCCGGTTTTGCCAGGCGGGCTATATTTATCGTCCCGTCCGTGAGCGTAGCCCCGAAAAAATCCGCGCTTTAGTCTCTGAATCACTACACAATTCAGGCTACGAAGAAGTAACTCTCCTCTCTCTATCGAGTGGTGACTACACTTGTATTGAACCGTTGCTGCAGGAGTTGATGGCCGAATATGCCGCCGACAAAGTCTCGGTTTCTTTGCCCAGTTTGCGGGTTGGTTCCCTCACTCCTGAATTGATGGAAGAGGTGAAAAAGGTCCGTAAATCTGGTTTTACCCTGGCTCCTGAGGCGGGAAGTGAACGGCTGCGTGGGGTGATTAATAAGGGGATCAGTGCCGAGGACCTGCTGGAAACGACGAGAAATGCATTTCAGTTCGGTTGGCGGTTGATCAAACTCTATTTCATGATGGGGTTGCCGACAGAAACCGATACCGATTTGCAGGCGTTGATTGATCTTTCAGGGCAAGTGAAAAGAAGTGGCAAGGGCACTGGTGGTAATGATGTCAATGTTGCCGTTTCTACTTTTGTCCCCAAACCGCATACTCCATTTCAATGGGAAGCGCAAATTGGCATTGACGAAACACTGCGTAAACAGCGGATCCTGCGTGACGGGTTGAGACAGAAAAAACTGCGCTTCAAATATCATGGCGCAGAATCCTCATTTCTCGAAGGGGTTTTTGCCCGTGGTGATCGACGTTTATCCACTGTTCTGGAACGAGCTGTGGAACTTGGCTGCCGTTTTGATGGCTGGCGGGAATGTTTCGATTTCAGTAAATGGCAACAAGCTTTTTCGGATTGTGACATCGATCCAACCTGGTATCTGCGCCAGCGTGATGAAGATGAAATACTCCCCTGGGATCATATCGATTGCGGAGTGCCAAAAAAGTTCTTTTTGAGTGAGCGGCGTAAGGCTTTTGCCGGGACAGAGACTCTCGATTGCCGAGATGGCATTTGTCATGGTTGTGATGTCTGTGATTTTGCAGAACTGCGGATGCGCCTGACCGATTCAGAGCAAAAAAATGTGGTGAATCTTCCTGCTGAGAAAGGGACAATGGTTGACGATACAGAAGAGTTGACCCGGGTGCGGCTCAAGTTGAGTAAGCTCGGTCGAGCCAGAATGGTTGGACACCTTGAATATCTGAAAATGTTCCAACGGGCGGTTCGGCGAGCGGAACTTCCGATTCGCTTTTCGCAAGGATTTCACCCGATGCCGAAGATATCTTACCTGGAGGCTTTACCGATGGGGGTATCCAGCGAAGCAGAGCTGATTGATCTTGAGTTGTTCCGCCACGTTCCGGTAGAGCAGGTTATTGATAGAATTAATGTTCAACTTCCAGATGGGTTCAAGATAGTTGAAGGTGAAGTGATCCCTTGGAAGTCATCCTCGCCTTCGGCAGCGGTCGCCTCAAGCTGTTATCGTGTTCCGCTACCGGAACCGGTGCCAGAAGATCTGCACGAGCGGATTAGCAATTTTCTGAACGCGGACCAGATTATCGTTTCACGGCTAAAAAAAGGGTTGGAAAAGAAAATCGATATACGACCGGATGTTCTCGAACTGTGCCAAGTGGGTACTGAGTTGAAAATTGAGTTGGTTAAGGGGAGTCCCTTACAGGTCGCAGCGAATTTACTTGAAATGGAAGTCGAAGATATCCGCCGTTTAGGGGTGAGAAAAACAGGACTTGTACTGAAAGAGTCGCTGTCTGGTTGAACCTGAAGCATACTGAAAACTTAAAATCAGCACTTTAATAAATATAGATTCAAATAGGAGAAGTTATGACAAAGGAGTTGGTCATTAGTACCACCTCCCACGAAACCCGGGTCGCTTTGCTCGAAGGTGGCCATATTGCCGAACTTTATATCGAACGGGATCGGCAACTGGGGATTGTTGGGAATATCTACAAAGGCAAAGTCGTCAGAGTTTTGCCGGGCATGCAGGCGGCTTTCGTCGATGTTGGTCTGGAAAAGGCGGCGTTTTTATATGTTGCTGATGTCATGGATGAAATGGAGCAGGTTGAAAGGAACATTGAGGGGGAGGAACAACCGCTTGCCCAGGATGCTTGCACCGAATTGCCCACTCTTCCGCCGATAGAAGATCTTCTCAAAGAAGGTCAGGAACTACTGGTTCAAATTTCCAAAGAGCCAATCGGAACCAAAGGGGCGCGAATCACTTCCCATATTTCCTTGCCGGGACGGCATCTCGTTTATATGCCGACGGTTGATCATGTTGGGATTTCGCGGCGGATTGAAAGTGAAGAAGAGCGTGAACGGTTGCGGCAGATAGTCGATTCGATGCGGTCTTCAGGAACCGGATTTATTGTCCGAACCGTTTCAGAGGGTAAGAGTGCAGATGACCTCAGCCATGATATGGAATTTTTGGTTGGTCTCTGGGCAAACCTCAGCCGCGGTATTGACGAAATAAGTGCACCGAGCTTGATTCATTCTGATCTGGATGTGACCAGCAAGGTCTTGCGTGACATCCTGACCGAAGATGTCAGAAGAATTGTTGTCGATAATGTTGAAGAGTACGATAAAATTGTTCGTTTTCTGCGAACCTTTATGCCACGTCTGAATTATTGCATTGAACTTTATCAGGGGGATGAACCGGTTTTTGATGCGTACGGGCTTGAGGTGGAAATTGCCCGCTCTCTGGGACGGAAAGTCTGGTTGAAAAGTGGTGGTTCTATCATTATTGAGCAGACCGAGGCGCTGGTTGCCATCGATGTCAATACTGGGCGCTATGTTGGTAAGCACAATTTTGAAGATACGATTCTAAAAACCAATTTAGAAGCCCTAAAAGAGATTGCTTTTCAGCTTCGTTTACGCAATATCGGTGGCCTGATCATTATCGATTTTATCGATATGGAGAAAGAAGTTCATCGTGAAAAGGTGCACGCCACTCTGGAAGAGGCGCTGAAATCGGATAAGAATAAAACCAATATCCTGAAAATTTCTGAACTTGGGCTGGTAGAGATGACCCGTAAGCGGGTGCGGGAAAGTATCGGCCGTACTCTTTGTGAGCCCTGTCCTTACTGTGAAGGGAGGGGATATATTAAAGGCAAAGTGACAGTTATTTACGAAATTCTACGCGAACTGCACCGCGAAATGGCCGGCCTGGCCGCTGGCCACATGACCCTGCTGGCTCACCCGGAAATTACCAGTTTGTTGATAGATGAAGAGCGTTGCGGTTTGGACGAACTGGAGCGGCGTTATGGACGCACTGTTTCGATTAATTCACGACCGGGGTTTCATATTGAACAATTTGAAATTGCGGTGGGTTGAGAATGCTGCATTTGTAATTCAGGCCATAGGTTGTAGGCTGAAGGCTGTTAGGAATTGTACTGGACATTAATGTTACAGGTTTAATCCCCCTAACAGCCTAAATACCTACAGCCTATCACCCTGAAATTTATGGCAGATAAACGGTCTGCTGAAAGACATTTTGTACAATAAACAGGCTGACAAAGCTGATCAAACAGGCAAAAATAGGGGTGGTGACCCAGCTTCCGGCAATCCCTCCAACCGTTCTCCAACGAATATTATACCCCCCTTTAAGCAGCCCCATTCCGACAACTGCTCCGACAATCGCCTGGGAACTGGAGACCGGAACCAGTGGTATCGCTGGTAACCCCATGCTGAGTAGTAATTGTTCCAGCTGTTGTGAGGCAAACAGGAACAGAACCACAGAGTGTGCCCAGACGGCAACCAGAGCCATGACCGGTGAAAGCTTGAAAATCCCGCTGCCGACGGTATCCATAACCCGCCTCGAATAGGTCACAACACCAACAGCAATTGCCAGGCTGCCGAGAAAAAAGAGTTGTTGAGCCGGAGTAAAGCAGAATCCGCCGAAAAGTTGAATCTCAGTGAAGGGAGAAACCGGAAGAAACACCCCGACGACGTTAGCAATATTATTAGCTCCCAGAGCAAACGCTCCAAATGCTCCCATCAGCACAAGCCCATACCTGGTCATTTCATCCAGCCTGAACATGTGAATTTTCCACTTGAGGATCAAGAATGAAGCAATTTTATACGATATTACCGCAATGATTCCAGACAGCACCGGACAGACGACCCAGGTAAGTACAATTGTGGAGAGGGCTTTACTGTCAGTCGGTGATCCAGAAAAAATATTCCACCCGACAATCGCTCCGACAATGGCTTGTGATGTTGATACAGGGTAGCGTGCCAGGGTCATCAGGTAGACACTCATGGCTGCAGCAAAAGCAACGACAAAGGCTCCGGCAACCGCATTGACGGCACCCAGTTTCCCGAGTGTCTGGGATGCCCCGGCGCCACTGATCACGGCCCCCAGAATAACAAAAATACAGCATAAGATGGCAGCGGTACGAAATCTGAGCATCCGTGTGCCGACAGCTGTGCCAAAAACATTGGAGGCATCATTGGCGCCCAGAGACCAACCTAAAAACATGCCACTTGAAAGGAAAAACATGAACATAAGTATTGCCTAGAGAGAGCGCTTAATAACGCAGATAGCGAGACTGTCAGCCAAATCTTCAGCGTAATCAGCGATTTTGTCGATGCTTCTGGCAAGATCACGTAGTTGCATTTTTAAATCCAGGCCCAATTTCTCATTGTTAAAAATAGCTTTTTGTAAGCGGGTTGAGGCTTTGTCGGCTTCGGTTTCCCAAAATACAATTTTGTGAATATGACCGCTGGTCTGGGAAATGTCTTTGAAGTAAGCCCTTAACGCCAAGGTTGCTGATTCGACGGCCCGAATCACACAGCTAACCAAGGTTTTTAAATCATCGTGAAAACTTGGATCGATATGTGGGCGTTCAATCTCAACCCGGAACATCACCCCTTTAAATCGCCCCAGCAAAGCATCCATCTGCTCAATCAGTTCCAGAACATCTCCCCGTGATTCAGGAATCAGAGTTTTCCGGTACAGCAAATCCTCGACTGAGCGGCGCAGTGTGTCGGCTTCTTTTTCCGTTGCGACAATATGGGTGAGGTGCTCATTGAACATATCGAGTTTATTGATCAAAAAAGCATCGACCCCCTGAGCAAAAATAAGTCCCGCCTCGCTGGCCAGATTCAGAAAGCTATCAATTTCTTTTTCTATTCCGGTACGAGTTTTTAATATACTAACAAATGCCATGTGAAACCTCTTTAGAATCAGGATGCTGTCTATTCTAATCTGAACAATACAATCAGTAGAAATACGTAAATACTATGACTGAAGAATAGTAAATATGACAGGAAATACAAGCGATTTGTGCGTTAAGCGGGCGGCAATGTACCAATCTAAAGGTTGTAATCTCTACTTTGTTCACGTTGTCGAGGTTTTGCACCAGCTGATGAGGAGTGTCTCAGCCCATATTGTTACTTGGAAGAGAGGGCAGAAAAACTGACTATTTCTGTCCCAACTACAAGCGGCCGTCGAAATGGAATCGTCTGTTTCAGATAGAACATTGATTGAAGTGTGCCGGTGTTGCAGATCCCCAGTGTTCTGTCACCCGTATAGGGGGATTCTATGACTCAGGATGTTCTAAGTTTGTCTCGAACGGTAGCTTTATGGTGTTTGATTGTCAATAATCGGCGGGAGGCTGGAGTTGCATGGATCAGGTCCATTTTTTTAAAAATTACAATGTGAATTAAAGGTGAAATCTGCTATTTTCGATATCATGTAGGGGCAGGCTTGCAATCTATTTTTATGGAGGAGCTCTATGGCGCGTAAACCCCGCTTACATTTCCCCGGTGCTGTTTATTATGTCACCTTGCATGGCAACGGTAATCAACCCACTTTTTTTGATGCGACCGATCACACCCGCTTTCTATTGTTAATGCAGGAAGGGATCGAGAAATTTGGCCATAAAGTCCACGCTTACAGTTTGCTGCCAAACTCCCTTCAGTTGGTGATTGAAGTTGCCGATGTAACCCTCTCACGTATTATGCAGCAACTCGGGTTCCGCTATACCCGTTGGTTTAATGACTGGCATAGTCAGGCCGGGCATCTGTTTCAGGGGCGTTACAAGGCGATTCTGGTCAATCCGGAAGACTATTTGCTTGATCTGGTGCGAGAGGTTCATTTGTCGCCGGTGCGTTCAGGTATCGAAAATGATCCGATGCGTTATGCCTGGAGTAGTCATCGGGCTTATTGTGGCAGAGAGAAAGTGCTCTGGTTAAGTACTGAAAGAACATTTCTGCAGCTTGAAGAAACAGGCGTGCGTGCCATGATGAAGTTTCATGTTTACGTCAATGAAGGTGCGGAAACCAAGACGAAGATCGATTTTAGCCGTGGCAGCGAAAGTGATCCACGGATTCTTGGTGATGAGGAATTTATCCGCGGAGTGTTGAGGCTTTCCCGGCAAAAGTATCAGCCAAAAGTCAATCCAGAAAAAATTGTACAGATTGTGCTGGACCGTTACAAAATCACAGAACAGGAACTGGCCGCCCCTGGAAAAAACCGACATTGCTCTGAAGCCCGAGCATATCTGGCCTGGTTATTTTTGGAGACCGGGTGCGACACTTTGACCGCCCTTGGTGAACGGCTGGGCCGCGATGTCTCCTCACTCAGTTCGGCGGTGCGGAGGTTACAGTTGAAAGCTAAAAAAGACGAAAATACTGCCGAAAAATATCATAAGATGATGAACCGGGTGAGGCGTTGAATTTAATTATGTTGCTCGTCTGAGTCAAAACTTACCGGAGGCGTTCGAGCTATGAGCGGTTCTTTTTTTGTGCTTTGTGGGCGAAAATCAACCAGAATCATGCCGCTGAAGCGCTCATTTCGATAGATTTCGACACGGTAAAGTTGTCCTGCCTTATCGATGGAATAGCGCTGCTTCATCTGGGCATGACTGATCGGTAAATGGCCGTCGCTGGCATGCCCGGGCTTGGCAAAGCCGACAACTTGAACCCGGTAGCCTTTTTGCTCCTTTACCAGAAAGCTCTTTTCGACCGGAACGATTGAGCCGAAAGAAACAGGCTGTAACATACCATCGATCGCTATTTCAATGCTGTCAATGCTCCGGTCAAGATCGACAAATTGAGGGTTGATAAAGGCTAACCGGTTGTTACCGTAATGAATGCGGTAACGGTTGTCAGTAGGGAGCAGGGTGATTAATGGATTGTTGGTGGTGAATTCCATGGGATCTGTTTTTGGCAGGGGAAAATTATTGATTGTGGTGCGCATATTATTTAGTTCAAGTTGAATCCGCCCGCTGGCCAGTGCCAGTACCGCATCGTCCTTAATAATCTGTTTTACTCCCATCGGGGTGAGTTGAAAGTCCCGGGTAAAATGGATGCCCATCTGCTGCATCGTTGCCTCTAAAGCGAGTAGATGATAGTAGGTCCGCAGGTATACCGGATGGGTTTTACTGGATTCCACAGCTAAGGCTGGTTTTTGATTGCGCACGGCAAAGTATGAGAGGGATTTTTTGGCTGGGATATCCTCTTGATAGGTTGCTGTGTGCATATTTTTAAGCAGAAAATTCTGATCTTTCGCTGGTACTTTTGCGTTGAGCTGTTGAATAATGACTTCAGCCAGGTGCTTCAGGTCGCCAAACTGCACACCTTCCAAATTGCTTTGATCTATGACGCAACTCTGCCCCCAGCGGTTGGGGTTACGCTGACTGTTGATGCGTTGAGGATGGTAGAATCCACTTCCATCGTGGAGATTGAGAACCAGGTCGACCTGCGGTTGAGTGATGATCTTTTTGATTTGCTGCACCTGTTGATACTGAGGATCTTGCCTGGAGATAGAGGCAAATTTCAGGTTCATATTGCCGCGTTGGCGTTCCAGGATGCTCTTGAAGTTCAAGTTGGGGACAATCCATAGATTGCCCCGCTGTATCTGATAGCGAGTCACCAGTGTGGCTGCAGCATGGAAACCGCCCGGTTCATCGCCATCAACACCACCGATGACCAGCAGGGTCGGTCCTTGTTGTTTGCTTTGTTGTTGGTAGAAACTGAAGTCAGCCGCTAAAAGTTGGGTTGCCGAAATCAATATAACAAACAATAAAAAGAAAAATCTCATAACACCTATTAATTGATGGTCAAGCAAGGGTTGTCTCTCGACAAAGATACATATTTAAATTGATATATACAGTATAAGAAATATTGAAACAATACATAAAAGTTTTCAATCAGTGAAAGTGGGAAAAAATATGCAAGATTTTATTTTACATCAAATTGGTGTGATTAAAACCCCCTATATTGATAGTGCGCCCTATCAACCTGTTGATACCGATGATCTGGAGTTTTTTCTGGAATTGAAGTCTGAATATACAGCTGGATTAAGAGAGCTTGATTCTTTTACGTATATCTACGTTCTCTACTTTATCGATCGATTGTGTACCGCTCCAAAAATGCAGGTATCGCCCCCCTGGGCTGCCGGGAAGCAGGTCGGTCTGTTCGCTAGCCGCTCGCCAGTACGCCCCAACCCTATCGGGCTAAGTGTTGTCAGGATCAAGAAAATCGTCGGTAACCGGGTTTACACTTCCGGTCTTGATGTGTTTGATGACACTCCCTTGCTGGACATTAAGCCCTATATTAACGATCTCGATAGTAAATGTGACGCAAATAACGGTTGGGTTCAAAATGTGGATGAGAATGAGCACCTGGCGTTGCATATTCAAGGGATTCCGCATGATTATTGAAATGTTATTAGGTTAATCCGGTGATTCAGGTTGTCAATTTTTAAAAATGGTCTATATTTTTAACAAATAGAATGTTTCTGGTGAGGGGGAAGCCATGAAGAACATAAT
>JAQIBX010000084.1 GCA_027858895.1 Desulfuromusa sp.
CGGGATCTTCAGGCTCTTCTGGAAGCTGGTTATCCTCTGGTCAGTGAGCGCCAGGAAGATAGATTTGTTCTGTACCGTTTTGTCTCTGGTTTCAGCAAAATCCCGCCGATAACCTTCTCTCTTGAAGAGTTGATGACCCTCTACCTGTGTCGCGGACAGTTGGACTTTTTACAGGGAACCCCATTTCAGGATGATCTTGAAGCTATTTTTGGCCGAGTACGTTCCAACATGCCACCGCGCAGTGTCGCTCACCTGGAACGGATCGCGGAAGCCTCATCGCCAAGATTTCACGGTTTTAAAGATTATTCTCAGCAACATCAACTGCTAAAAGATCTGCGGCAGGCCTTGTTGTTACAGCAACATTGTCTGATTGATTATCGTCCCGCAAAAAGGCAGAGTGAGAGCTATTTGATTGATTGCTATACTTTATTATTTTTCAATAATGGCCTCTATATCGGCGGTTATGCTCATAATCGTAAAGCACTCAGGTTGTTTGCTGTAGAGCGGATAGAATCTGTTGAATTGCATAACGAGCGTTTTGAAGTCCCGGAAAATTATCGAGTGGAGATGCTCACGGGGAGCGCTTTTGGCTTAATTGATGAGGGAAAATCGCAGCAACTAGAATTATTATTCAGTCAGGATATTGCTCATCTGGTGCGGGAACGGATTTGGCACCCTGAACAGCAGATAGAGGAAGCAATGGATGGTTCGCTGATTTTACGTTTCAGTGCCAGTGGAGATAAGGAAATCCTAGCGTTGCTCTATTCATTTATCCCCTATGTGCGAGTGATATCGCCGGAGTCACTGCGTAAAAAGTTTACGGCTGGATTGCAAGAGGGGTTGGCTTTTCAGGATGAGTGATAGGAGTTGTTGGGGGAGTTGCTTACAGCTCTTTCAGCAATGACGATTCTAAAGTTAAAAAAGGAAATTGTTATGCGAAAAATTGTGCTGGCATCAACCAGTCCTTATCGGCAGCAGCTTTTACGCCAGTTACGCTTGCCCTTTATTACTGCAGCGCCCAGCTTTGTTGAAGATATTGATTCCAATGTCGCTCCGGCATTACTGGTGCGTCATCTCGCTCTTGGAAAAGCTCAGAGCCTTGTAGAAAGTTATCCCGACGCTTTGATTATTGGTTCGGATCAGCTATTTGTAGATCAGCGTAGACGACCGGTCGGAAAAGCAGGGAATTTGCCAGCTGCATTTCAGCAACTGAAACAAATGGTTGGTCGAACCCACTGTTTTTACACTGGATTGGCGTTGTTAGATAGTCGTAGTGGTACCGTGCAGACAGATTATGCAACTTATTCAGTCAGCTTCAGAAAACTGAGCGATGATCAGATTTACAATTATTTGCAGCGGGAAAAACCGTTTGACTGTGCTGGATCTTTTAAAATTGAGGGCCTTGGAATTGCTTTGATGGAAAAAATGGAAGGCGAGGACTATAATGCATTGATTGGACTTCCTTTAATAAAGTTGGTTAGTATGCTTGAAATAGCGGGAGCCAATGTTTTGGGGAATTAGAAGATGAGTCGATATTCATTTTTTAGTTGATTTTTTTATTGAGTCCAGATAACATCAGAACATAATTATTATAGCGAATAGCTATCTACCGAAAGGGCAAAACCGGAGAGATCCGGTGACGCAAAGCCACGGATCCTCATTAGCAGGACAGCCGGGTTGCCGAAGAAGATTCAGCGTACTTCTTCAAGCCTTTTTAAAATATGACTTGAGAAACGCTCACTTCGGCAACGGGGTGAGCGTTTTTTTTGCTTATGGTAAAATTGTAACAGCACGAAGAAGGGTGCTGTAGACAAGACAGTAAAATTATCTCCGAAAGGGCAAAGCCAGAGAGATCTGGTGACGCAAAACCACGGATCCTCAATTTAGGACCGCCGGGTTGCCGAAGAGAATGCAGTGCATTTTCCCAAGGACTCCGGTCTTCTTTATGATGCGCTCATCTCCGGCAACGGAGGTGAGCGCATTTTTTGTCCAGTCATTCACGAAAGGGCATCGGGAGAAAAAAATGAAAAGATTGATAATCGCAAAAATTATTCTACTGACTGTAATTACGCTAGGTTTCTCGGCTAATGTGTGGGGAAAGACAGTTACTCTTTCCTGGGATGCCAGTCCAAGTGCGGTGTCTGGTTATAAAGTTTATTATGACGCCGGATCTTCAGTCGCGCCACTGGACGGAATCGGCGCGGCGGAAGGCAGTTCGCCCATCGATGTCGGGAATGTTCTGACTTATACTGTGACCGGCTTGCCTGATGCTGAGGAACATTATTTTGCGGTTACCGCTTATGATGCTTCGAACAATGAGAGCACATATTCCAATACTGTTACCAGCCCAGCAGTTATCAGTGAAAATAATCCACCAGTGCTTAGTGCAATCGGAAACAAATCGATTCTTGAGGATGCGACTTTAAGTTTTACCGTTTCAGCGACTGATGCCGATGCTGACGCGTTAACCTACAGTGCCAGTGGTTTGCCAACCGGTGCTGGTTTTAACCCGGCAACGCGTGCTTTTACCTGGACTCCCGCATTGGATCAATCTGGCATCTACTCTGTGACATTTACGGTGAGTGATGGCAGCGCCAGTGATACGGAGACAATTCAGATTACGGTGACAAACGTTGTGGTTAACCATGCACCGACCCTTTCGTTAATTGGAGATAAGAGTGTAGATGAGGGGGAAACACAGTATATTCCGATCAGTGCGACTGATCCTGAAGGCGACAGCTTGAATTACAGCTTCAGTGGCATGCCAAATGGGGCGGAATTTAATTCGCAAGAAAATATGTTTGTGTGGCCAACTAATTTTGACCAAGCTGGGGTTTATCCTATAACTGTTACCGTCAGCGATGGAGAGTTGACTGATGCTGAACAAATTTCAATCACTGTTAGAAATGTAAACAGAGCACCGGTTCTAGCGGACATTGGAAGAAAATCAGTTCTTGAGGCGGCAACATTAAGTTTTACCGTCTCAGCGACCGATGCCGATTCTGACACTTTAACTTACAGCGCCAGTGGTTTGCCAACCGGTGCTGGTTTCAACCCAGCAACCCGAGTTTTTACCTGGACTCCCACATTGGATCAATCTGGCATCTACTCTGTGACATTTACGGTGAGTGATGGCAGCGCCAGTGATATGGAAACAATTCAAATTACGGTAACAAATGTTGTGGTTACCCATGCTCCGGTGCTTTCTCCTATCGGTACTAAAACAGTTTCTGAGGGTTCTCAACTGACCTTTACCATCATTGGCAGCGACCTTGATAATGATGCTCTGAGTTATAGTGCTGAGGGTTTACCTGAAGGTGCGACCTTCAATCCGACAACGCGTTTTTTCAGTTGGACCCCAGAGTTTCAGATATCAGAAAATACCCTTATTTATCCGGTTACTTTCAAGATCAGTGATGGGGTAGCACAAGATTCTGAAATTGTTACGATCAATGTCACTAACGTCAACCGTGCGCCGGTTATGGAATCAATCGGAAGTCAAACATTAACTGAGGGAGATTCTTTTAATCTGATCATTAATGCTAGCGATCCAGATAATAATCCACTGATCTATAGTGCAAGCACCCTGCCTTCGAGTTCCGTATTTATTCCGTCAACTCGTTCATTCAGCTGGATTCCAGGCAATGATCAGGCCGGTTCCTACAATGTTACATTTACTGCCAGTGACGGCTCTCTCAGTGATTCAGAAACAGTCACCTTTACCGTTAGCAATGGCAACGAAGCACCGGTTCTGAATCCCATCGGCGCCAAAGTGATTGCGGAAAATTCGCAGCTGATGTTTGTGGTGACTGCAAGCGATGTGAATAGTGACAGTCTAAGTTACAGTGCTTCCGGACTTCCGGTCGGAGCTGAATTTGATGCTGCTCAGCAGCGTTTCACCTGGACCCCTGATTATACTCAGTCGGGTAACTTTACTGTTACCCTCAGTGTGACGGATGGAACAACAAGTGATTCCGAAGCTGTTGCAATAACGGTCACGAACAGCAATCGAACCCCTGTCATCAGTGGTTCTCCTGATGGTTCGGTTATGGCCACAACCAGTTACTCTTTTACGCCGGTTGCCAGCGATCCTGATAGTGATCCCCTGACTTTCTCCATTGTTAATCAGCCAAGTTGGGCAACTTTTAGTCTTACCACTGGTGAACTGAGTGGTACGCCGACAGAAGCCCAGGTGGGTAACAATGTCGATATAGTTATCAGTGTTAGCGATGTTACCAACAGTGCTTCTTTAACCCCCTTTTCCGTTGGCGTTATTGCCTATGTTCAGCAGGACTCGGATGGGGATGGAATCCTTGATCATCTGGATGCTTTCCCGGATGATAGCAATGAATGGGCGGATACCGATGGTGATCAAGTTGGTAACAACAGTGATCTCGATGATGATAATGACGGAATTGCTGATGTGCGAGATGGCTTTCCACTGGATGCTACCCAGTCTGGTTGGGTCATTTCGGCAACTGCAGGCGCTGGTGGTTATTTAAGTCCAGAGGGAGAAACCTCCGTGCTCTATGGCGGTTCGCAGGGTTATCAACTGACGCCAATGGCCGGATATTACATTAATGATTTATTGGTAGATAATGTTTCTGTCGGTTTGGTGGCCGATTATGAATTTGAAAATGTCAGTGATCACCACAGCATTGCCGCGATTTTTGCCCCGGTTCCTGCTGGCCTCAGTTATGATCTGACCGCGTCTGGGCTGATCGGAGTTGAGCGAGTCGATGGCGGTGATGACAGCCGCAACCTGGTTGATAGCAAGCCGAAGCAGGATCTTGATTACCGATTCCGGATTGTGCTGCGCGATTCTGTGGCTGCCGATCAGCGGAAGGTTTTCCTGATGTTGGATGGTTATAAATATGAGATGGTCATTGATCAGGGTGCGATTGCCAGCGGTGCTGACTATGTCTTTACCACCCGCTTAGGGGCTTCCTTTTCGCATCGATTCTATTTCAGTGCCGAAGATGTGTCCGGCAATCCAATGTGGCGTTACCCGCAGAGTGGCGATTTGCCAGGTCCTGCAGTTGAACTTCTCAACGGTAAGAATGTTGTCGGTATTGCTGCCAGAATCAATGCTTATGCCCTGAGTGCAATTGAAGCTTTTAATGATGATCAAGTGTATCGCTGGGCTCCCGATTCAGGAGTCAGTGGGGAGTTTGAATTGACGGGATCAGGCGTGCCGATTGCGTCTGGTGAAGGCTATGTTTTGAAGCGTGCTGCCGGCTCGACCCTAGCCAATCTTAGTATCTATGGTGAGATTACCGATTATGTACATGAATTTCAGATCAAATCAGGCTGGAATTTGATTAGTAATCCGTATGGCGGAAATGTTGCTCTAGCAGATATAGAAGTTCGGTTTGGCGCTGCTGCCCCAGTTTCCTGGTTGACTGCCGCAACCAATAATCTGGTTGTTGATGCAATTTATTCCTACCTCGGAACCGATTGGGGTAATGGAAATGAATTTGCCAGCGCCGCGGGAACCGACTCGGCAATCCTGGTTCCATGGATTGGCTACTGGATTTATGTGAATCCAACTGAACAAGAAATTTCGTTAATAATTTCAAAGCCTTTACAGTAACAGGAGGATGACCATGAAAAGGTTCCTTGCAATAAATATATCTCTTTTTGCTTTACTGTCCCTATTACTGCTCTCTGCCTGTAGTGGTGGCGGAGGAGGGGATACGACCGTAACCAGCAGAGCCGCCGATGATGGCAGTTCTACTACGGTGACAACATTATCTGGAACAGTTGCCGATGGTTATCTCACCGATGCCCGGGTCTTTCTTGATCGGAATAACAATAGAGTTTATGACAATGGCGAGCCGATGGCACAATCCACATCTGGAGGGGCTTACACGTTAGTAGTTAATCCGGGAGAAGGCGAGCTTTATCCCGTTGTGGCGCAGGTTATTGCCGGGCAAACGATTGATGCAGATACCGGGGTTCCGGTTGCTGCAGGTTACCTGCTGGAAACATTGCCTGGGCGCTGGGGATTTATTTCTCCTTTGACAACCTTGGTTAAGCTGGAAAGTGATAAAAACCCATCTCTTACTGTGCAACAGGTTGAAATAGCGGTTCGGTCACAACTTGGGATTGCAGATTCAGTCTCACTTTTTACTGACTATATTGCGCCTGCCAATGTGGATGCAACTGTCGTTGCAGAACACAGTCGTGCCCACAGTGCCGCCCAAATCGTTGCTAGTCTTATGGGCAGTTTACGGGTCAGTATTTCTCAAAATTTAGGTGGGATAATTCAAGATGCAGAGCAATTGTTGGTCTCTTATATGGTTGGTGATCAGATTCTCTGGCAGGCGCCGCTGATTGAACAGGCTCTCGACAACGAACGAAACCAGGGTTCGGTGATTGATGTTTCTGCCTTGTCCATTGCTATTACCGAAGAAATCAATACTGGTGGTTTAGATATGGATATGTTGGCTCTTTACGCGCAAAGATTGGAACAGGACATTGAAGTATGGGATATGCAGCCGCCACAGATACAGAGCCAATCCCCTTCTGCAAATGACACTGCTTCGGTCAATACGATTGTTTCGCTATCGTTTGATGAATTGCTTGATGAAACTTTACTGAATAACGGCATCATTGAGCTATCGGGGCCAAATGGTTTAATGTCCGGTAGTTTGGGTTATGATTCCGAACATATCCGTCTAACCTTTACCCCAAACCAGTTCCTGCTGCCGTTCAGTAATTATCAGGTGACAGTGAAGGGTGTGCTTGCTGATACCCTCGGTAATCCATTGGGAGAGGATATCACTTGGGCGTTTACCACAATTTTTGATCAACAGCCACCAGCTCTTCCCAATTTTTAAGCTGTGGCGGTCATCCCGTGAAAACAGCTGTATTTTCCTATGATGCAGCTGGTTTCGGTTTATCTGCAGTTTCCTCATTTGTATCTTGATCCTTGATCAGCTTGTTCTTAATACGACGAGTGACCAGCCAAATCGTGGTCAGAACCACAGGAATAGAGCCGGCGAGCAGAACGTTTTTATCCAACCCCCACTGCTGGAGTGGAAGGCCGTTGAACAGGTAACTGAGCAGTCCAATTGCATAATAACTGATTGCAGCTATGGAAAGCCCTTCCACGGTTTCCTGCAGGCGGAACTGTAACTTGCTGCGTTGGTTCATTGCTGAGAGCTGGGAGCGATTCTGTTCTTGCAGGTTCAGGTTGACTCTTGTTCTCATTAAGTCACTAGCTCGCTCAATTCGTTTGGACAGATCTTCCATCCATTTTTGTATTGATTCACTGGTTCTTAAGGCTGGATTTAGCCTTCGATTGATAAACTCCCCAATTGAAAGATGCTCCTCAATCTTCTCTTCATTGATCCGCTCCAGTCGATCTTTAACCAACTGATGATAGGCCCGTGTTGCAGAAAAGCGATGCGTAGTCTCAGCTCGATAGGTTTCCAGCTGGGCTTCAATCGTGGTTAGTTTTCCCAGTAGTTGGCGCTCACTGCTGGCCGTATCGAGATCTGCAACAGCTGTTAGAATTTCAGCCAACAGGTTATCCATATTGAGCAATTGCGGGGCAATCCGCTTGGCAATCGGCAGGGAAAGCAGGGACAGTAGCCGGTAGGTTTCCAGATCCATCAATCGCCGGGATAACCGCCCAGTTTGTAACTCGCTCATTCCTAGATTGTTGATAATGAATCGACCGTAACCATCCCCATGCAATTTAAAAGCGGTGTAAATATTTGCTTTTCCAGCATAAGTGCTACCTCGCATCACCGAATGCCCCTCAAAGCTCCGAACTAGAGAGTGAGTATCATAATCAAGTTGTTGGTCATCAATGATGATGTGAAATGCAGCTATGATCTGCCCGGGAAGCTCTCTCATCCAGTCAGACGGTAATAAGTCAACTGCTGTGTGCTGAAACGGCTCACCTATAGATGGTGCGGGTTGCAGGATTGTCAAAGAATAAAATTCAACATGCCGCTCCCAGTTAATGATGAAATCGCCAAAATTTTGGTGGTAGGTTACGGCGTCGTTCTGTGGGGGATTGATTCCATAACGCTTACAGAGTTCACAGAGGAGATCGTAAGATTTCTTAAGATCTTCCGGACTGGTACAACATGCCGCTAAATGGGTGATCTGTTGCGGCGATTCCAGTGAGTGAAAAGGTCGTATATGCAGCTCGTTGTAGAGAGTGTCGCGTAACGGGTGGAGCCGATATTCTATGCGGCTGCATTTGGCCATATTCGCTTCCTTGCTTTCAATGTTCAGATACGGGGCTGGTTGGTGTTTTTTCTTTCGTAGTCGTGAAAAAACTTTCAAGAAAAGGTTCTATTCTCCTGTTCTTGGACACGAATGAAGGTTGTACGCTTGGTCAGTTCTTTAAGTGCGGCAGCGCCAACATAAGTACAGCTGGAACGGACACCGCCGAGGATATCTTTAACCGTAGCTGCGACTGCTCCTCGATAAGGAACCTCCACTGTTTTCCCTTCTGAGGCACGATACTCGGCCACGCCACCAGCATGCTGCTCCATTGCTGTTTCTGAACTCATGCCATAAAATTGTTTAAACTGCTGACCGTCCCGTTCAATTAACTGACCACCACTTTCATCATGGCCGGCGAACATGCCACCGAGCATGACAAAATCTGCACCACCACCAAACGCTTTGGCAACATCCCCTGCACTGGTACAGCCACCATCTGAGATGATGCGGCCGCCCAGCCCGTGAGCTGCATCGGCACATTCAATCACGGCTGAAAGTTGCGGGTATCCAACCCCGGTTTTAATCCGAGTGGTGCAGACTGACCCTGGCCCGATACCAACTTTAACAATGTCAGCCCCGGAGAGAAGCAATTCTTCAACCATTTCTCCGGTGACCACGTTACCGGCTACAATTGTTTTGTCCGGGAAACTGTCACGGCATAGCTTGACAAACTCAACAAACGACTCGGCATAGCCATTGGCGACATCAATGCAGAGAAACTCAAGTTGCGGGTGCTGTGAAAGAATCTTTTTTAGATGGTTGAAGTCGGCTTTAGCGGTGCCGGTGCTGACCATAATTCGTTGATAAATGGTATCGTCTTGGTGGATAAGAAAATTCTTCCACTCTTGCAGGCTGTAGTGTTTATGAATTGCAGTCAGTAGGCCGAAATCGGCAAGAACTTTCGCTAGCTCAAAAGTTCCAACCGTGTCCATATTGGCCGCAATGACCGGTGTCCCTGTCCATTTTCGTTGGCTATGAAGAAAAGTGAAATTCTGCGCTAAGTTGACCTGGGAGCGACTATTCAGGGTTGATCGTTTGGGGCGAATGAGGACATCTTTAAAGCCGAGTTTTAGATCAGATTCAATACGCATCAGGTTTCCTTATTTATTTTGACTATTGAGTGGTCAGATTGATCATTGAGTAGCTAAAGTATTCTGCGAAAATAGCGCAAATTGAGTTTCAGGGAAAGGGTAGATTCAGCTTGAAGATTATTGACCATCGAACTCCGGCGGTGCTAAGATTTCGCAACTGATTATCGTCCAGATCTTTGTGCCTGGAAGGTAGTTTCATGGTCGCAAATTCAGTTTGTATCAGTTTTCCCAGTTAATATTCCCCTTTCGGAAAATATATCACTTATGGAACACTCCAATTTTGTTCATCTTCATTTGCACAGCCAATACAGCCTGCTTGACGGGGCGATCAAGCTTGATGAATTGGTGTCCAGGGCCAAAGAATTTAAAATGCCGGCTATCGCGGTGACCGATCATGGCAACATGTTTGGTGCTGTTGAGTTTTACAGTAAAGCGATGAGCGCTGGAATTAAGCCAATTATTGGCTGTGAGGTTTACGTTGCTCCGGGATCCCGATTCACTAAAGGGAATGCGCGTGGTTCATCGGAGGCTTCCTATCATCTGGTTTTGCTCTGTATGAACCGGATTGGGTATAAAAATATCTGCCATCTGGTTTCTGCTGCTTATCGTGAGGGATTTTATTACAAACCTCGGATCGATTGGGACCTGTTGGCTCAGCATAATGAAGGCTTAATCGCTCTTTCAGCTTGCCTGGGTGGGGAGCTGCCGACGTTGATTAATCTCAACCACCCCGAGGAGGCTCTGGCACGTGCTGGTCAGATGGCACAAATCTTTGATGACCAGCGCTTTTATCTTGAATTACAGGAAAATTTTTTACCGGAACAGGCTAAGGCAAATGCTGGTTTGATGTCGATTGCCAAAGAGTTAGATTTGCCTCTGGTTGCGACCAACGATTGTCACTATCTATCCCGTGAAGATTCTTTCGCCCATGAAATTCTGCTCTGCATCCAGACTGGGAAAACGATGGATGACCCGAAACGCATGCGGTTTCCCAATGACGAATTCTATGTCAAATCGTCGCAGGAGATGACCCGGCTGTTCCCGGAGCAACCGGAGGCCATTGCCAACACGATTCAGATTGCAGAACGCTGCAACCTCGATCTCGATTTTGATACTTACCATTTCCCGCAATATGAAAAACCCCCGGGCAAGTCTCTTGATGATATCCTCGAAGAGCAAAGTCAGATCGGATTAGAAGAACGTCTCAATGATATTCGCAAGCTGCGTGATTTGGGTGAGGAAGATGTTCAACGATATCAGGATCGGTTGACTGAAGAATTAACATGTATTAAGGAAATGGGCTTTCCCGGATACTTTTTGATTGTTGCTGATTTCATCAACTGGGGGAAGGAACAACATATTCCAGTTGGTCCAGGACGTGGGTCGGCGGCGGGGAGTCTGGTTGCTTATGCAATTCGAATTACCGATATTGATCCAATCCCGTACAATCTTTTGTTTGAACGGTTTTTAAATCCGGAACGGATATCAATGCCTGATATCGATGTCGATTTCTGTATCTATGGACGTGAACGGGTTATTGAGTATGTTCGGCAGAAATATGGGTCGGAAAATGTCGCCCAGATCATTACGTTTGGTACGATGCAGGCCAAAGGTGCGCTGCGTGATGTGGGTCGGGCATTGAATATCCCTTATGGTGAAGTCGATAAAATCGCCAAACTTGTACCAACTGTGCTGGGTATTACCTTAAAGCAGGCGGTTGACCAGGAGCCACAATTAAAGGCTCTGGTTGAAAAAGACCCTAAGATCAAAGAGCTGGTGAAAATTTCACTGGCCCTTGAGGGTTTGACTCGCCATGCATCTACCCACGCTGCCGGGGTTGTGGTGACTCCAAGACCGCTTACTGAATATCTTCCTTTGTATGTTGATCCCAAATCCGGGGGGCAAGTCACTCAGTACCCGATGAGCTACGTAGAAAAGATTGGACTGGTTAAGTTTGATTTTCTTGGCTTAAAAACCCTGACCGTGATCGAAAATGCTGTTCGCCTGATTCGTGAAGGTAAGGATCCCGATTTTAACCTGCGATTAATTCCCGATGATGACAAGAAAACCTTCGACCTGCTTAGCCGTGGTGAAACAACCGGAGTGTTTCAACTTGAATCGAGCGGAATGAAAGAATACCTGGTTAAGCTAAAGCCCAACTGTTTTGAAGACTTGATCGCGATGGTCGCTCTATATCGCCCTGGACCGTTGGGCTCAGGGATGGTTGATTCGTTCATCAAAAGAAAGCATGGAACCGAGCAGTTCAAATATGATTTCCCTCAGCTTGAAACGCTCCTTAAAGACACTTATGGAGTTATTGTTTATCAGGAGCAGGTCATGCTGATAGCCCAGACTCTGGCCAATTATAGTCTGGGCGCTGCTGATTTGTTACGCAGGGCAATGGGGAAAAAGAAGCCTGAGGAAATGGCCAAGCAGAAAAAGATATTTCTTGCGGGGGCCGCTGAAAACAAACTGAATATAAAAAAAGCGGAAGCCGTTTTTGACCTGATGGAAAAGTTTGCCGCCTACGGTTTCAATAAGTCCCATTCAGCGGCCTATGCGCTGATTGCTTATCAAACGGCTTATCTTAAAGCGCATTACCCAGTTGACTTTATGGCTGCGTTATTGACCGAGGATATGGAAAATACCGATAAGGTGATTAAGAATATCAGCGAAGTGCGCGCTATGGGAGTCGAGGTTCAACCCCCGGATATCAATGCCTCTGCTCGTTCATTTACCGTTGCAGAAGATGTTATGCGTTTTGGCCTGGGTGCCGTCAAGGGAGTTGGCTCTGCGGCTCTCGATTCGATTCAGCTGGTCCGTAAAGAAAAACAGTTCAATTCATTGCAGGATTTCTGCGAGCGCGTCGATTTGCGCAAGGTCAATAAAAAGGTCGTTGAAGCACTGATCAAGTGCGGTGCCTTTGATACTCTGGGAGGCAAGCGAGCTCAATTTCTTGCTGGTCTCGAGGAATCGATGGACATCGGTCAGCGATCGCAGCGCGAGCAAGATTCGGGTCAGGAATCTCTGTTTGGCAGCAAGGAAATTCTATCTGTTGGCGGTAATGGTTATGGCACTCTTCCAGATATTGAGGAGTGGGACGAAAAAACCTTGCTGAGTTATGAAAAAGAGGCGCTTGGTTTTTATGTTACTGGGCATCCGCTGGCGCGGTACAGTGATTCAATCAAACGTTTTGCAACCTGTGAAGCGGCCGGGTTGCCAGAACGTACAGATAAAGAGCAGGTGCGAGTATGCGGAATCGTATCCGGGATTAAAGAGTTGATCACCAAAAAAGGTGACCGGATGGCGTTTGTCATGCTGGAAGATCTGAGCGGCTCGGTTGAAGTCGTTGTGTTTCCTGAGGTTTACACTGCAGCAATGGAGTTCTTGAAAGGGGAGGATCCATTATTGGTCAGCGGTGAACTAGATGTTGGGGAAGAGGCCTGTAAGATACTTGCGACAGAAGTGGCATTGTTGCGTGATGTTAAGGAGACGATGGCCAAGCGGGTTCATATTAGATTGACGACCCCTGGGTTGGATGAGATGCAGATGCGGCAACTTAAGGGTATTGTGCAGCGCTATCGAGGCAATTGTGAAGTGCAATTGCACATTGTTATACCAAATCGCAGTGAAACGACGATTGCTCTGCCCAAACAATTAAAAATGTCAGCCACTGATGCAGCTATGGCTGATGCAGAGGCTTTATTTGGTTATAATGTGATGAATTTTGAGTAGCAGTCGGTTATGTGGCTTATACTTGACCTCTACACTCCGAAGATTTATTATGGGACGCTTTTAAGAATTAATTAGAAATACAAGTTGATCAATGTCCGTTGCCGGGCAGGGAGAAAATAGATGAATCAATATCTTGATTTTGAACAGCCAATTGCTGATCTTGAAACGAAAATTGGTGAATTACGCGAGTATTCGACTGCTAATGTTGACTTTTCCAGTGAGATAAAAAAGCTTGAAAAGAAAGCGGATAAGCTGAAAAAAGAGGTCTATTCTAATCTCACCCGTTGGCAAAGAACTCAGTTAGCTCGGCATGCCAAGCGTCCCCATAGTCTTGATTATATCGACCGAATTTTTACCGATTGGTCTGAAGTTCATGGTGATAGAAATTATCGTGACGATCCCGCCCTGGTTTGTGGTTTTGCCAGAATAGATGGGAAACCCTGTTGTGTTATCGGTCATCAAAAAGGGCGTAACACCAAGGAGAAGGTTCACCGGAATTTCGGCATGCCAAACCCTGAAGGTTATCGTAAGGCTTTACGCGTCATGCAGATGGCCGATCAGTTTGGTTTGCCGATTTTTACTTTTGTCGACACCCCGGGAGCTTTTCCCGGTATTGGTGCAGAAGAGCGTGGTCAGGCTGAAGCAATCGCTCGAAATTTACGGGAAATGGCAATGTTGCGTGTTCCGGTGATTGTCACAATTACCGGTGAAGGTGGGTCTGGTGGTGCATTAGCTATTGCCGTTGGAAACCGGGTGCTGATGATGCAGTATTCGGTTTATGCGGTTATTTCACCGGAAGGTTGTGCGGCTATTCTTTGGAGTGATGGAACCAAAGGGCCACAGGCGGCGGAGGCATTGAAGCTGTCAGCACAGGACGTCGATAGTCTGGGTACTGTCATTGATGAAGTCATCCCTGAACCGCTCGGAGGAGTTCATCAGGATCATGATCTGGCTGCGACAATTCTTAAAGAGCATTTGTTGAAGCATCTTTCTGAATTGGAAGAGTATTCTCCTGAAGGCTTAATCGAGCAACGCTATCAGCGCTTCAGACAAATAGCAGTGTTTGAAGAACCAAAATAATTGCTCCATGATTTTGTTTTGTAGAACCTTTCGCTCATTGATTTACCTGGCTTTTATTTTAATTCTTTCAAGTTGTGGTGGTCACACCACCAGGGTGATTGATACGCCGGAAACCCGTGAGTTGAAAGGGTGGCAAAAGCCATATGAGGTTGATGGCCAACGCTATCTTCCCCTGCGAGATCATCAGGGTTTTCAGCAGCGTGGTGTTGCTAGCTGGTATGGAAGAAAATTTCATGGCCGTAAAACCAGCAATGGTGAGGTTTATGATATGTACGGAATGAGTGCAGCGCATAAAACCCTGCCAGTGGGGGTTTTTGTCAAGGTGACCCATTTAGGAAATAATCGACACGTTATTGTGCGAATCAATGATCGGGGGCCTTTTGTCGCCGGGCGTATTGTCGACCTGTCATATGGTGCTGCTAAACAGTTAGGAATTGTCGACTCCGGTACCGCACAGGTTAACCTTCAAGCTCTTGGGTATCAGCTAACTGATCAGAGCGGGCGGGCCACTTCCAGCACGCCGAGAAATTATGATTCCATCAGCTTTGCCGTGCAAATAGGGGCTTTTTCGAACTCTGATAGCGCATACCGTTTGGCAGCAAAAATGCGTAGTGATTATGGTAAGGCCGCAGTGTCAACGGCAACAGTTAGAGGCCAGCAAATATACCGGGTACGGGTCGGTCATTTTAACTCTCTGGAACAAGCAGAAACAGCAGCGCATAATTTTATTTCAGGGGGTTTTTCTGGAAGTTATGTTGTGGCATTTGATTGATTCGCGACTCTTATTGTCGATTTCTGTGGTTCTTAGCAATCAACAATTTAATGTGTTGATAAAAGAAAATTAAAATAAATGATCTAATGGGTTGATTTGACATTTTATCCATGCTAACTTCCTTCGCATCAGATCCAGTTTGTGTAGATTATTTTACTGTTAAGTCAGATAAGAACCGCACAGACCAATAGGGCTGGGTGGTTTTTTTTGATTTGCAGGCACTGGTCTGCATCACGTAACTCCCGCAGGGGACCAAGTAAGGAGAAAGTAAAATGGCAGAAGGAACAGTTAAATGGTTTAATGATTCTAAGGGGTTTGGTTTTATCGAGCAGGATAACGGCCCAGACGTTTTCGCACACTTTTCAGCAATTACTGGAGAAGGTTTCAAGTCTTTGTCTGAAGGCTCACGCGTCAGCTTTGATGTTGTTGATGGTCAAAAAGGACCTCAAGCAGCCAACATTGTCCGGGTTTAAAATAGTATCACTATTTTAATTTTAAAGGCTCCATGGGAAACCATGGGGCCTTTTTTTGTTTCAGAAAGAGATTCAACAGCGCTATAATCAAATATGTTCTGGTCAGGACTGTTCTGGTATTTTAATCAGGCGAATAAGTCTATTAAAGCATGGAAAGGATCAAATTATGCCATATGTTGAGCTCAATCTAACCAAAGGTGCGACAAAAGTGCAAAAGGCGCAGCTAGTTGAGGGGATTACCGATTTGTTGGTTAATATTCTCGACAAAAACCCATCCTCAACCCAAGTTGTCATCAAGGAGATCGAGCCCGACAGTTGGGGGATTTCTGGTCGTTCAGTTAAAGCACTGCGTAAAGAAGGTAAAACAGCAAATATTTCCAAAAACTAATATACGCATTTAAGTGCCGTTAAGCAGTCAAGAATCCAATAATGACTATGACCCTTGAGTCCTTTTGGGCACTAGCCTGACAGGGATATTGTGAAGGAGCCTTTTTTTGCTGGCTCCTTTTTTTTGTTTTTCTTTATGGATAAAGCTATATGTCTGACATTAAATCCCCTAAAGCAGGCTGGACAGCTGAGAATGCTGTTTTGTGCAAATCTCCCCGACAGGAATCCAGAAAAGGGATAATGTATGGTTTTTTCGCTTATCTGATTTGGGGCTCATTTCCAGTTTTTTTTAAATTACTACCAGATGCAACACCGTTAGAAATTGTTTCCCATCGAATTTTCTGGTCAGCAATTTTTTTGTTGATTTTGGTGTTGCTTCGGCGGCAAGTCGGCAAAATTCGTCAAACATTATCAGATCGGAAAGTTTTATTCACTTTGTGTGGTTCAACTCTGCTGATAGCTACTAACTGGTTGACTTTTCTATTTGCTATTCAAAGAGGCGAGGTGTTGCAATCTAGCTTGGGTTATTTTATTACGCCGTTGCTGAGTGTCTTGCTTGGTTTTGCTTTTCTAGGTGAACGGTTAGGGGGCTGGCAAAAGCTAAGCGTGCTATTTGCTTTCTCGGGGGTTTCTTACCTGGTTTTTGAGTTTGGTCAGGTTCCCTGGATAGCTTTGATTCTAGCTACTTCTTTTGGTTTTTATGGCTTGCTACGCAAAGTGGCTCAGATTGATGCTTTAATCGGGTTGACTGTTGAAACATTGTTGTTAGCTCCCATCGCCGGAGTTTATCTTCTTTATTTGTCATCTTCTGGACAGTCAGTTTTTTTGAACGGTTCAACACATTATAATGTCCTGTTGCCTCTGGCAGGTGTTATTACTGCAATTCCACTATTGTTTTTTATCGCATCTGCTCGTCGATTGCAGTTGGCAACCATTGGATTCTTACAATATATTACCCCAAGCTTACATTTTGTGTTAGCTGTGGTTGTATTTGCCGAACCATTTTCCGGGAAACAATTTTTCAGCTTCCTATTAATTTGGGTGGGGTTGGCTGTTTATTCGCTTGATGCTATTTGGAAACATCGTCAAGACCGTGTGCTTTTATCTCGGGAAGTTTGTTAGACCTACAACCAGTAAAGCTGAAAAATCTTTACATTTATAAATCCATATATAATAATGTATTTTAAGTATATGATATTGGATTTGATCAACCGTGCAAAGGGACAAATGCTATGACAAATTATGATTACGACATCTTGACGATCGGGGTTGGACCAGCAGGGATGGTGGTTTCAGCTATGGGCGCTGAAATGGGCTTGAAGGTCTGTGCTATTGAGAAAAACAAACTTGGTGGTGAATGTATGAACGTCGGTTGTATTCCGAGCAAGGCATTGTTGCGGATGGCTAAGATACGCCATGCTGTGACAAAATTTTCCGATTTTGATATGGAGGAGATGCCGTTACCCGCAGTTAAAAACCCCTTTCCACACATTCAGGAAAAACTTGATTATATAAACAATAAGAAATATGCAGTTAAGTTTGAAAAAGTGGATAAAGTGCTTCGTCAGGGATCGGCTAGTTTTGTAGATTCCCATACTGTTGCCGTAGGTGATCGCAAAATTACGGCGAAACGAATTTTTATCTGTACCGGAACCAAACCCTCAAAGCCACCCATCCCCGGGCTGGACACTATTGATAATATTTTGACGAACGAAAATTTGTTTAATTTAGAATCAATCCCGGAGAGCATGCTGATTATTGGTGGTGGAGCTATTGGATCGGAGATGGCGCAAGCTTTTTCCCGCTTAGGCTGCAAGACCACTATTGTTCAGATGGATCCTCACTTGTTACCTTTTGCTGATCGTTTTGCCGGTGAGGAATTGGAAGCGACCTTCAAAAAAGAGGGGATTGAGGTTTATAACAGCCGTTCGATCAGCCAGGTTGAAGCAAAAAATGGCCGAGTCATCTTGAAAACCAAAGAGGGCGAAACCCTGAAAGCTGAACGACTGTTGCTGGCGGCAGGACGGGTTCCTACCCTTGATGGGCTGAACCTGGAAAAAGCCGGTGTCAATTACAGTCCCAAAGGGATTCCGGTCAATGGCAATTTAGAAACCAATGTCAGCCACATTTACGCGGTTGGTGACTGTAACAGTAATTATCTGTTTTCCCACGCTGCCATGCATCAAGGGATGATCGCGCTGATGAATATCATGCGTCCTTGGCCGTTCAAAAAAGATTTCAGAAAATATGTTGTCCCATGGACTGTTTTTACCGAGCCGCAGGTTTCCTCGGTCGGAATGAAGGAATCTGAGTTGATTGCCCCCGGCATCAAATATGACGTCATCGAAGCGAAACATGCCGACTACGGCGCTGCGATTGCCGAGCAGGTGACTACCGGTTCAGTCCGGGTGCTAGCCAGTAAAATGGGTAAAATTTACGGTGTTTCGGTTGTCGGTGAAGGCTCAGCAGAAATGATCAACGAGTGGGCGTTGGCAATTCAGAAGAAAATCCGGCTTGCTGATATTATGTTGCTGCAGCATTCTTTCCCGAGTATGTCGTTTATGAACAAGTCAATCGGCGAAAGCTGGATGATGAACATGTTGAAAAATTCCACGATGAAAAAGATGATGGGATTTATGATGCGCTAAAATTCGCGCCACTTTCCTATTATTCTAAATCAAGGCGGACTGACGTATGGCAGTTCGCCTTGATTTTTTTGCGTCTATAATGTTGACTGTTGAGACTTAGTCTCTACTGTGATATTAACGGGTTGGCCACTGAGAGTGAACCGTCATCAGGATGACCAGGTTACAGGTTGATTCAAAAATATCCACATTATCAAGCAACGTGAAAGATACCATGACTGCCTGGCAACTTCTCGATACAGCAAAAATCCCCGGGACTGAAAACGAACTTTGTCTCTACCAGAGTGAGGGTCACTTTTCGATCAGCATCAATAGCGGGGGGCAATTGATGAACACCGTTGAACATGCCTCTGAGGATTCGCTGGCTAAACTGACCTGTAGTAAAATCGTCAATCGTTCCCAGCCTCGCGTGTTGATCGGTGGCCTCGGTATGGGTTTTACCTTGGCAGCAGCACTACGACACCTTGGAGCTAATGCCGAAGTGGTGGTGGGCGAACTTGTTCCGGCAGTTGTGACCTGGAATCGGGGGCCTCTTGGTGAGCATGCAGGATATCCGCTGCAGGATGCTCGAACCACAGTTCACGAGGGAGATGTTGCAAAAATACTGCGCGCAGAACGACAAGCTTTTGATGCAATCCTGCTTGATGTTGATAATGGCCCTGAGGGATTAACCCGGAAGAAAAATAATTGGCTCTATAGCATGGATGGGTTGACTGAGTCCTACACCGCACTCCGTCCAGAGGGTATTCTAGCCGTGTGGTCGGCTGGACCAGACCGTAACTTCATGGAACGTTTGCGAAAGGTCGGTTTTACGGTAAAGCAGGTACGAGTGCGGGCGGCCGGCAAGAAAGGCGACCTTCATGCTATCTGGCTCGCAGAGCGTGGTACTTAGGCAAAATCATGTAAAAAATATCAATACCTGCTGGCGACTGTTTGTGCTGGTGGAAAATTTGTTCTTTATTAAACGTTCTGTAGGAGGATTGCACGATGAAAGCACTGGTTAAAAGAGAATCTGCACCTGGACTCTGGCTGGAAGATCTGCCTGAACCAGAAATCGGCATCAACGATGTCCTTATAAAGGTCAAACGGACCGCTATCTGCGGAACGGATATGCATATCTATAACTGGGATGCGTGGGCACAAAAAACTATACCTGTACCGATGGTTGTGGGGCATGAGTTTGTCGGGGAGATCGTTGCAGTCGGTTCCAATGTCATTGATTTCAGATCAGGACAGATTGTCTCCGGTGAAGGGCATGTGGTTTGTGGTCGCTGCCGTAACTGCATGGCGGGGCGTCGTCATCTCTGTGCTCATACAAGCGGTGTTGGTGTGAATCGACCCGGGGCTTTTGCTGAATATCTGGCTTTACCGATGTCCAATGTCTGGGAACATCGCGCGGACATCGATCTGGATGTAGCGGCACTATTCGATCCTTTGGGCAATGCGGTGCATACCGCCCTGCAATATGACCTGCTCGGTGAAGATGTACTGATTACTGGTGCTGGTCCCATCGGTGTCATGGCTGCTGCAGTATGTCGTCATGCTGGCGCCCGCCATGTCGTGATCACCGATATCAACTCCCAACGACTTGAGTTGGCCAAAACTTTGGGGGCAACTTACACTGTGGATGTCACCCGGGAAAACATCGCCGAGGTGCAGAAGAAGCTGGGCATGGCGGAAGGTTTTGATGTGGGTTTGGAAATGTCCGGCAACCCTGCTGCTTTTAAAGATCTGTTGGCCAATATGTGTCACGGGGGCAAGGTCGCAATGCTGGGGATTCCTGGTGATGATGTGGCCATCGATTGGAATACGGTGATTTTCAATATGCTCACTCTGAAAGGTATTTACGGTCGTGAAATGTACGAAACCTGGTACAAGATGTCGGTGATGATTG
This sequence comes from Desulfuromusa sp., assembly GCA_027858895.1. Classification (GTDB taxonomy): domain Bacteria; phylum Desulfobacterota; class Desulfuromonadia; order Desulfuromonadales; family Geopsychrobacteraceae; genus Desulfuromusa. Next base: position 20,325 of record JAQIBX010000084.1, read on the forward strand.
AGTCGGGGCTGGATATTTCACCGGTTATCACCCACCGGCTGGATTATACCGAGTTTGAGCAGGGCTTTTCTGCCATGAATGCTGGTGAAGCGAGTAAAGTTATCTTGAACTGGGAATATTAACGGTAAAACAGCCTGATAAATCGTAACCTTTGTCTTTTAGGGAGAAAAGCCGTGTACGGTAAATTTCAAGACTATTTAAGTGCCGAACTGGAAGACATTGAATCTGCCGGTTTGTATAAACGTGAACGTTTCATCACCACCCCGCAAAGTGCCCATGTGGGTGTCAGTAGCGGCGGCGAAATGTTGAATCTCTGCGCCAACAACTACCTTGGCCTCGCCCAGCACCCGGAGGTGAACGCTGCCGCCCAACTTGCTCTGCAGGAATGGGGTTTCGGCATGGCGTCGGTTCGTTTTATTTGTGGAACCCAGACTTTGCACAAAAAGCTCGAAGATAAACTCAGCGAGTTTTTGGGTGCCGAAGATACCATCCTCTATCCATCCTGCTTTGATGCCAATGGCGGTCTGTTCGAAACCCTGCTTGGCAAAGAAGATGCGGTCATTTCCGACGAGCTTAACCACGCCAGCATTATCGATGGGGTGCGTTTGTGTCATGCCGTGCGCTACCGCTACCACAACAGCGATATGCTCGATCTGGAGGCGCAGCTGCAGACTGCCGATAAAAACGGTGCACGGTTTAAATTGATTACCTCCGATGGGGTTTTCTCCATGGATGGTTATATCGCCCGGATTGATGAGATCTGTGCCCTGGCAGAAAAATATAACGCCCTGGTGCATGTCGACGATTCCCATGCCACCGGTTTTATCGGAGCTGGTGGTCGTGGCACCCCTGAGTATCGGGGCTGTATGGAGCGGGTTGATATCATTACCGGCACTTTGGGGAAAGCTCTGGGAGGAGCTAGCGGTGGTTTTACTAGTGCACGCAAGGAGATTGTTGATCTACTGCGGCAGCGCTCACGGCCTTATCTTTTTTCCAATTCAGTAGCGCCGCCAGCGGTGGCCGGAGCGTTGAAAGCGATTGAACTGGTGAGCGAATCCAGTGCTCTGCGCGATCAGTTGCGAGAAAACACGGCGGTCTTTCGCCAGGGGCTGGAAAGGCACGGCTTTGAACTCTTGCCGGGTGAACATCCCATTGTTCCGGTGATGTTGCAAGACGCCGTGGTCGCCGGGAAGTTTGCCGATGCCATGTTGGAGCAGGGTATTTTTGTGGTGGCTTTTTCCTATCCGGTGGTGCCGAAAGGCAAAGCACGTATTCGCACTCAGATGTCGGCAGCCTTGACGCCGGAGGATCTGGAATTTGCGATTGAAGCCTTTGGTCGGGTAAAGAAACAGTTACGTCTCTAACTTGCTTCCAATAAGAGCCCGGCACTGCCGCTAACCGCGCTTAAACGTAGCCATTTGCGTCGAGCTCCCGTATCTCGGATCGACTGTTCCAATGTCGTCAAAGACGACCAGGTAATTGTTGCGCTTGGCGACCCCTCCAGCCCAAGCTCTAAATTTGGTTCGTGACCATTCGAAATAGTGATCACGATGTCGAAGCGCCCCTTCTGGCAAGCCATGGAGAGTGTTATATTCATAGTTTGGAGTGGTTATCAAAACAACTTTGGGACGATACCCGATAAACACCGCTCGCTCCACAGCGGACAGGCGTTTGGGTTCAATATGTTCGATAGTTTCTACCATGACTGCAGCGTCAAACTTGGCAAAATCTTTGTCAAAATCTGTGAACGAGGCATGACAGAGACTGAAGCGGTCAGCATCATAACCGCCTTTTCCCACGGTCAGCCGCTGTCTCGCTGCAGTTAGTGCCTCTATAGAAGTATCCATGCCAACGATTCTTTTGAATTGTTTCTCACAGGCAAGGCGTGTCAGTAGTTCCCCTTGGCCACAGCCGAGATCAAGGATGTGTTCTGCGGCGCAGGTCAATAAAGTCTGCACCACTTTTTCCAGGCGTTGCTGGTGCAATGAGGTGACATTCCAATATTCATCATCAGAACATCTCATAACCAAGCCACTCCTGACATGTTCAAAGGGATGCTGACTTCAAACAGTAGCATGATCATTTCCCCCCTGATAGATACTCGTCAAGAAAATCTTTTTTAAACGCTGGGTAGTCTCCAGCTTCAATTGAAGTCCGCGCTCCGGCAACCATGTTCAGATAGAAACGGACATTGTGAATAGCGGCCAGGGTTGCCGACAGGATCTCGTTGGCATTGAACAGGTGATGCAGGTATGCGCGAGTAAAATTACGGCAGCAGTAGCAATCACAGGAGGGATCGACGGGGAAGAAATCGCGGCGAAAGTTGCGGTTGGTGAGTCTGATTTTCCCACGCTTGGTAAATAGGGTGGCGCTGCGCGCATAACGGGTCGGGATGACACAGTCAAACATATCCATACCTCGTTCTATCGATTCAAGAATATCTTCCGGCAGACCAACACCCATCAGATAGCGCGGCTTGTTTTTTGGCATGAAGGGCTCGGTAAAGTCGACCACTTTTTTCAGCAGTTCCAGTCCTTCCCCAACACTGACCCCACCGATGGCATAGCCGGGAAAATCCATAGATGTCAGGGTTTCGGCACACTCGCGGCGTAAATCGTCGTAAACACCACCCTGAACAATGCCGAACAGGGCTTGATCTTCTCGTGAATGATGCTTCATGCAGTTTTCGGCCCAGCGGATAGTTTTCTTGACCGATTTTGCCGCATAATCGTGAGTGGTCGGATAGGGGATACATTCATCGAAAGCCATGATGATATCCGCACCCAGATCGTTTTCAATCTGCATTGCTTCTTTTGGTCCAAGAAAAATCTCATCGCCGGTTAATTCGTGGCGGAAGTGGACACCATCATCGCCGATTCTTTTCTTTGGCAAGGAAAAGACCTGAAATCCGCCACTATCTGTTAATATCGGTTTCTTCCAGTTCATGAATTTATGTAGCCCGCCGGCTTTTTTGACCAATCCTTCCCCCGGCTTCAGATGCAGATGGTAAGTGTTGGAAAGGATAATCTGAGCCTCGGTTTCTTCCACTTGGGCTGGTGTCATTGCTTTAAGAGCACCGTGTGTACCGACCGGCATGAAGATCGGCGTTTCGATGGTACCATGTGGTGTTTCAAGCCGACCGCGCCGGGCACGACTGTGTGGATCTTCTTTCAATAATGTAAACTGAAACATTCAGTTGATCTCCCTTATTGTTTGCATTTGGCTTGCATTAGGTCTTTAGGGTAGGATATAGCAAAATCTCGCTCAGGGTGCAATTTAATCGGAGGTTTAAGTGGTATATCATGCTCCGTTTCCGGCAGATCTGCAACAAGTGGAATATGTAAAACTTTATTTTCACTTGGAAATCAATCATTACTTTGATCTGCCGGTTCTTGGTTTGTTGCAGCTGCGGCGTGAGTTGTTACAGGCATTGAAAACGATTCCTGATCAGAATAAAAATGGTTTTGTCGAGCAGTTGAAGCAACTTTTGCAACCTGATCTGCCAGATGATCCGGTCTTGCTGCGACAGATTCAAAAACCTGCTCCGGCGTTAGTCATATCCCCGGATATCACGCAGTACGGGCTGATTGAACCGAAACAGCGGATTGTTCTGCCGGTTCTTTTTATTGGTTCTGGAATCAATGTGATCGATCCCTTTGTTTGTCTTATACAGCATTTAGGGACGCAGGGGCTCTGTCATGGTTCTGGACAGTTTATGTTGGAAGGGGTTGAGACCGAGGATGGCAGTGGGGTTAGGTCAATGCTCTGGTTCGCTGGGAAGCAGCTTGGTAAGCTGACTCCGCCAGTCTGTGATTTGTCCTGGTGGCTGGAACGGCAGGCCTATTCAGGTGATTCAATCCAGTTTGAAATTATCAGTCCATTGCGTCTTCTACATCAGGGCAAACCACTGTTTAAAGCTGAATTCGCAACTATTTTCCCCTTTCTCTTGCGTCGGGTAACCACGTTGTTGGCCGGTCACGCCGGGGTCGAATTGATTTACGATCCGGCGCGTTTAATCTCTCTGGCAAGTCGGGTGGAGTCACTTGGAAATAAGTTGTACTGGAAGGATTGGCGTGCACTTATACAGGACCAAGGGGCGCAGAAGCTGGGTGGATTAATGGGGAACTTGACAATTGGCGGAGACAACTTGGCAGAGTTGATGTGGATTTTACAACTTGGCAGCTTTTTCAACTTTGGTAAGGGGGCAGCTTACGGGGCTGGACAATATCGCTTGAAATATAGTTGAATGGTTTTAACCCTATTTATTGTCAGCGACAATAAATAGGCGAGAATCTGGAGGCAGATTAATGACAGATGCTTGGGAAGACCGTAAAAAGGCGCTTGAAAATGAATATTTCCACAAAAAAGAACAGGAAACTCTGGCAAAGATGAAACAAGAGGTAATAGAAGAAGCCTGCTTGGGACATTGTCCTAAATGTGGCAAAATTATCCAGTCAATGACTTTTTATGGTGTCCCCCTTGATCAATGCTCCGGGTGTGGTGGTGTCTGGCTTGGCCCAAATGATTTAAAAATTCTGGCCGCGAAAGATCATCGTAGCTGGTTTGAACGGTGGTTTAATCGGGATGATGAAAACACAAACTGATTTGGAGGATTAAATGTTCTGGTTTATTGTTCTGTTATTGGTCGTTGGTGCCGGGTTCTATTTTTATCAGAAAATGATGACGATTGAGCGGGAGGTTCGTGCCGAACAAGAAATGGAAAAGGTACAGACTCCGGCGGCACAAGAGCCTAAAAAACAGCAGGAGAAAATCCCTAAAGCTACGGTGTTTGATGCTGGAAATAGTTTAGCTGCAGTTGTCCCTGAGACATCAGATCCCACGACTTTAAAGGGGGCGGTTCTTGCTGAAGTGACCAAACAAGCAGGGATGAAACAGACTGAACTGTACCCGCTTTTTGCGGAGACAAGCAAAAAACAACTCCAGCATTTGCTTAAAGAGATGGCTGATGACGGAATATTAAGACGGGAAAAACAGGGCAGCAGTTATTTGCTTTATCCAGCATAAAAAAACTGAGGACGGAATTCAATTCCGTCCTCAGCAGGGTTTTATCGCAAGTTGTAGAAAACATCTCTGCCGCAGAATACAGCGGTTTCTTCTAGTTCATCTTCGATCCGCAGCAACTGGTTGTATTTGCAAATACGATCAGTGCGACAGAGTGAACCGGTTTTGATCTGACCGGCATTGGCTGCCACAGCAAGGTCGGCAATGGTGGTATCCTCGGTCTCTCCCGAACGGTGAGAGATGACAGCTGTATAACCGGCACGTTTGGCCATCTCAATCGCGTCCAGAGTCTCAGTCAAAGTGCCGATCTGGTTGACTTTGATCAGAATCGAGTTAGCGATCCCTTTGTCGATTCCTTCTTTTAGAATTGTGGTGTTGGTGACAAATAGATCATCGCCGACAATCTGTATTTTATTCCCCAGCTTTTCCGTCATCAGCTTCCAGCCATCCCAGTCATTTTCAGCCAGACCATCTTCGATGGAGATAATCGGGTAGCGATTGACCAGATCTGCATAAAAAGCGACTGTTTCCGCTGCGGTTTTAATCGGCTGTGTTTCGTTGGCAAAGTTGTATTTGCCGTCTTTATAGATTTCTGACGCCGCAACATCCAGAGCCAGCAGAATATCTTCACCCGCTTTGTAGTTGGCCGCGTTGATTGCCTCCATGATCACCTGCAGAGCCTCTTCATTGCTTTTCAGGTTGGGAGCAAAACCACCCTCATCGCCGACAGAGGTATTATAGCCTTTGTCTTTCAGGACTTTTTTCAGTGCATGGAAAATTTCCGCTCCCATTCGGAGGGCTTCCTTGAAGCTTTCAGCACCGACTGGCATGATCATAAATTCTTGAATGTCGACATTATTGTCAGCGTGCTCGCCACCGTTGATAATATTCATCATCGGGACCGGGAGTTCTTTGGCATTGACGCCACCGATATATTGGTAAAGTGGTAGCCCAGCATCTTCTGCAGCTGCTTTCGCGCAAGCCATGGACACTCCAAGCAAGGCATTTGCACCAAGTTTACTTTTGAAGTCGGTTCCATCAAGCGCAAGTAGTTTGCGGTCTATCCCGATTTGATCGCTAGCTTCCCAGCCAATCAGTTCTGTGGCAATGACTTCGTTGACATGCTCGACAGCTTTTAAAACCCCTTTGCCAAGATAGCGACCTGTGTCGCCATCACGAAGTTCCAGCGCTTCGCGTTCTCCAGTTGATGCCCCACTCGGCACTGCGGCACGGCCAATGACGCCGGTATCCAGTGCAACTTCAACTTCAACCGTTGGATTGCCACGTGAGTCAAGAATCTCACGGGCGTAGATGTCAATGATTTCACTCATCTGCAACCCCTTGCTATGTCAGGTGTAAAAAGTTATCGTCCTGGCTGCAAAGTCAGGATCGACGAAGTGTAAAAATACAGAGTCAATAGTAACATACGTTTGATCGATGTGAACGGTTTTTTCGACTCCAAATGGTTACGGATAAAATGACTAAAGTGCAACTAAGTATCATTGTTCCGATTCTTAATGAACGTTCTCAATTGCCGGATTTTTTTGCAAATTTGAGCACTCAGCATGATATCAATCTAGAACTGGTGGTGTGTGATGGTGGGTCAGGCGATGGCAGTTGGGAATGGCTGCAACAACAGCATCCCGATTGGGCAGAATTGAAAGTCATTCAATGCCTGGCAGGACGTGGTCGTCAGTTGAATACTGGTACCGAAGCCGCAACTGGTGAATGGTTGTTATTTCTGCATGTTGATAGCCGTTTTACCGATTCGTTGGCACTGAACAACGGATTAGATCATCTGTCCCGGAGCGGGAGTAAAAATGTCGCAGGACATTTTGCCTTGAAGTTCTGTCGAGAAGCTAATTCTTTTCCAGGTGGTTATTATTTTTATGAATGGAAAGCACGCTTGGGACGCCCGGAAACCATTCATGGTGATCAGGGGTTCTTTCTTCATCGATATTTGCTGGAACGAGTTGGCAACTTTTGTGAAGATCTTCCCGCGATGGAAGATACCGATTTCGCAGAGCGACTGCGACTAGCGGGACAGTGGCAATTGCTGCCTGCCGAAATCAGCACTTCGGCACGCCGTTTTGAGACAGAAGGTCTCTGGCAGCGACAGTTGCTCGGCTCCTTGATCATGTGCTTCAGAACCATCGGGTGGAATCAATTCTTTGAGATGGCCCCAGATATTTATCGTCAACAGCAAAACAGCGAAAAACTACTGGTACACCCTTTTTTTCAGTTGATCAGAAGGCTGATGCATGAATTGCCCGTAAAGGAACGTTGGGCAATCTGGTGGCAGGGTGGTTGCTATATCCGTCAGCATGCCTGGCAGTTGTTTTTTGCTGTCGATGCGCAGCGTGCGTTGCGTAAAAGTTTGCCGGTTGGAACAGGCAATTGTCGCTGGCTTAACTTTTTTGAGCCGATTTACAATTTTTTAACAGATAATCCGCTGGGTCGATTATGTGCAACTGTCTTGTTACGGAGCTGGTTTGAAATAACCGCTTTGTGGCTAGCCAGGAAAGAAAAGAAGACAGTCGCATAGCTTTCGTATGGCTTGTTTGTCAATGGCAGATTATGCTAAACAGGTTTTTCGTGAATTCAGATTTTGTCAAAGGAGAAATACAGTGTCAAATTTTACTGATTTTAAAGTGAAAGACCTTTCGTTGTCAGAGTGGGGTCGTAAAGAAATTCTGCTCGCTCAAGTTGAAATGCCTGGATTAATGGCTTTGCGCGAAGAGTATGCTGGCCAATATCCACTGAAAGGTGCGCGAATTTCTGGTTCTCTGCATATGACAATCCAGACAGCTGTTCTGATTGAAACCTTGATCGAACTGGGGGCAGACGTACGTTGGTGTTCATGCAATATTTTTTCTACCCAGGATCATGCTGCAGCTGCAGTTGCCGTCGGTCCCAAGGGGACGATAGCAGATCCACAAGGTATTCCGGTTTATGCCTGGAAAGGGGAGACTCTGGAAGAATACTGGTGGTGTACCGAACAAGCATTGACCTGGCTGAACGGGGAATATCCCAATATGATCCTCGATGATGGCGGTGATGCCACCATGTTTGTGTTGAAGGGGAACGAATGGGAGAACTCGAGCCTTCCTGAAGTTTCTGATGCGGATCCTGAAGATTGGTTCGAGTTGGTCAAGGCCCTGGGAAGATCAATTGCTGCAACGCCAGGCAAATGGACTCAGACGGCTGCTTCGATCATCGGAGTGACTGAAGAGACGACGACCGGCGTCCATCGTCTTTACCAGATGGAAGAAGAGGGCAGCTTGTTGTTCCCGGCAATGAACGTTAACGACGCGGTGACCAAGTCGAAATTCGACAATGTCTACGGCTGTCGCCATTCTCTGGTCGATGGCATCATGCGTGCGACCGATGTGATGATCTCGGGTAAAGTTGCCGTTATCTGTGGCTATGGTGATGTCGGGAAGGGTTGCTGTCAGTCGTTACGGGGTCAAGGCGCCCGGGTGATTGTGACGGAAATCGACCCAATCTGTGCTTTGCAGGCATTGATGGAGGGTTATGAAGTCAAGCGGGTGGAGGATGTGCTTGATTACGCCGATATTTACGTAACAACCACAGGGAATAAGCATGTCATCACTCTAGAGCATATGCGGCAGATGAAAAACAATGCCATCGTTGGTAATATTGGTCACTTCGATAACGAAATAGAAATGATTGCCGTTGAAAGAGATTCTTCGGTCATAAGGGAAAATATTAAACCGCAAGTTGATCGTTGGCTTTTCGAGGATGGCCATGGGGTTATTGTGCTGGCCGAAGGGCGTTTGCTGAACCTGGGTTGCGCGACCGGTCACCCAAGCTTTGTTATGTCCAACTCATTTACCAATCAGGTCATGGCCCAAATTGAATTATTTAATCAACCCGATAACTATGAAAATAAAGTTTATGTCTTGCCGAAGCTGCTTGATGAAAAAGTAGCAAGGCTGCATTTGGATAAATTGGGTGCTAAATTGACGGTATTGACAGATGAACAATCAAAATATCTGGGTGTGCCAACCACCGGACCTTATAAGCCGGATACCTATCGGTACTGAAAATTTTCTACAAAAATGGTTAAGCAGGAAAGCCCCGGCATTGTCCGGGGCTTTCCTGCTTAATAATGGTTATTCTTTCACATTCAGTAGCAGCCATATCCCCAACAGAAAAAAGATAAAATTTGTCGTCCATGCCGCCAATAGTGGTGGTAGGGCGTTCGAATAGCCGAAGGCGGTCACAAGCGATTGGATAATAAAATAGACAACTCCGATTCCCAGGCTGAGCCCGATACCCAAGGCGATATTACTGTTCCTTCCTCTTTGTAGCGCGAAAGGAACCCCTAAAAATCCCATAATCAAACAGGTAAAAGGCATCGCTATCCGGTTGTGCATGTCGACCCGTTGTCGAGTTGAATCGTAGCCTTCCTGCGCCAGTTTTTTCGCCATAGTAGAGAGTTGTCGAAAACTCAACTCATTATTTAGATTCTCCTGACCAGAAAAATCTTCCGGTGCCCTATCGAGATTAAGTGCCATATTTTTAAGATCATGCACCTTAACCATGTCGCCAGATTTAGAATCAAAAATCCTTTCAATCAGGACTGACGTTTGCCAGGTTCCGTTCTCATAGTTTGCAAGGGCTGTTTCCTGCCTTTTTTCGATTTTTTGATGATCATCAAAAGTAAAGATTATGACCCCTTGCAATTGTTGTTTTTGTGGGTTTGCCACTGCGATGTTGATAATTCGGTTGTTGCTGCGGTACCAGATTTCATTTCGGGTTAGTTGACCTTGCTCTTTTCCTTTCAGCTTTACTTCTAAAAGATAGTTAAGTTGTTTGTTATTCCAGGGAAGAGCAAATTCGTTTACCAATAAAAGCAGAAACGAAAGTAACAGCGCTAATGACATCAATGGGAGCACGATCTGCCAAAGGCTGATTCCGCAGGCGCGCAGGGCAGTGACTTCATTGGTTCGGCTGAGACCTCCGAGAGTTAGGACCATGGTTGTCAGGATTGCCAGAGGCAGAATTTGGACAAATATAAAAGGAATACTGTTGGTCAGGTAAGTGAAGTAGTCCCAGAGGGCTGCTTTGTGGTCAATAAAATCATCGACTTTTTCAAAAAAGTCGACCAACAAGTAGATACCAATAAAAGCAGCTACGCATAGCGATAGAATACGGATGAAATGTATTAACAGGAACCGGTTGAGAATTTTCATGAATCCTCTCCGGGCTTGGTGGAACCAGAGCGCAATCGTTTCAATAGTCGCTGAGGAAAATTGAACAATTGAAGTGGTTTTTCAACCGCGGCACGATGCAGAAACCAGGATCCCCCAAGTAAAAAACAGAGATTAGGCAGCCAGAGAATAACAGCTGCTGGTACGAACCCTCCCTCAGCAATGGTGCCGGCGAAACTCAATAGCACGTAATAGACCAGAAAAATCATCAGAGCCAGAGAAAATCCAGCCCCCTTGCCAGAGCGCTGGGATTGTAATCCCAGAGGGATGCCAACTAGAACCAGCACTAAAGGAGCAAATGCAATAACAATACGTTCATGTTTTTCTGTCTGATAATAAAAACGAGACCTGTCTTTAGTCGCTTTATCGATGGCAAGGTTCAACTCTCTCCAAGACAGCTCACCCCGTGAGCGATGACGTTCTTGGTTCCCTTTTAGTTGACCACCAACATCAAGATTAATATCGTAATTAGTAAAGCGGATAATCTGATAGGTCGCATGTTTTTCTCCAGTAGGCCGCCGGTGAATATTGCCATTGCTAAGTCGTAGCGTCAGGCTGTATTGATTTGGGTCGGAAATGAAACGACCTTGCTGCGCAGTAATGGTTGCAGGCGTTTCCCCTTCACGCTCATCGGAAATAAAAACATCCTGCATGATTCCACGGTTATCATCCATGCCACGGGCATAGAGAACGATGCCGTTAAATTCATCATTAAATATTCCCGGTTTAACACTGACACTGGCACTGCTGGCAGCAATCTGAAACAGTTGACTGCGAAAGGCGGTTTTGCTGGCTGGTTCTATGCTGGTGGTGATCCATGCGGTCAGTAAGCTGAAAAAAAATGCCAGGAGAAAAACCGGTTTCACGAGGTTGTAAAGGCTGATTCCGGATGCTTTGAGAGCGATAAACTCGCTGTCGGCAGAAAAGCGCCCAAATGCCAGAAGGATACCTAATAAAAAAGAGAGGGGGATGGTGACACTAAAAAATGTTGGTAGCAGGTAGCTGAAAAGCTGCAGGATTTTTGCTGCTGGCATCCCCTTATTGATGACAAGTTCAGCAAGTCGAGGGATTTTCCCCATCAATAGAACAAAGGTAAAAATCAGTAAGCTTAAAAGGGTCGGAACACTGATTTCCTTAAGTATATAGCGATGAATACGTAGGCTTGACATGGAGGCGTATGTTAGTACGCTAGCTTGATCCTGTAAACTCTCTTTTTTACTAGAAAATGAGTTGTTTTCCGGTGATTTAATGGTTTGTGGCCCATGCTTTTTGTCTTGCTTGAGTCACTGGAGTAGTGTTATATGTTCGCAGTTAATCAAATCACACGCTTCAGGATTCGGACAGGATGGTTCTCGGTCAAAGATTGAGACCTGCCGAAGAGGATCGGGGCGGAGGAACTAAACCAAGCTCTAAGGAGAAACAAAAATGGCACAAATCACCATGAAACAAATGCTTGAAGCCGGCGTACACTTTGGTCATCAGACCAAGCGCTGGAACCCCAAAATGAAACCCTATATCTTTGGTGCGCGCAACGGTATCTACATAATTGATCTACAGAAAACCGTACGTTATTTCAGAACTGCTCATCAATTTATTCAGGATACAGTCGCTAACGGCGATAAGGTTTTGTTTGTTGGGACCAAGAAACAGGCACAAGACGCTATCAAAGAAGAATCTCTGCGCTCTGACCAGTTTTTTGTCAATAATCGTTGGTTGGGCGGGATGTTGACCAACTTTACCACAATTAAAGCGAGTATTGATCGCCTGAAAAAAATTGAAGCAATGGTGGCAGATGGCACTATTGAGCAGTACACTAAAAAGGAAGCTCTGGAGCTTGAGCGTCAGCGCGAAAAGCTGGAGAAGAACCTTGGCGGAATCAAGAATATGACCAAATTGCCCGGCGCCATTTTTATCATCGATCCTAAAAAGGAGGGGATTGCGGTTCAGGAAGCAAATAAGCTTGGTATCCCAGTGGTTGCCGTGGTTGACACCAATTGTGATCCGGACAATATCGATTATGTTATTCCGGGTAATGATGATGCAATTCGCGCAATTCGTTTATTTGCGTCACAGATGGCGGAAGCCTGTGTGGAAGGTGACCAGTTGCGCAAGGATAAGAAGCAAACTGCAGCAGAAGGCAAGGATGAGCCGGTTGCCTCAGCCCCAGTCGTTGCTCCGAAAAAGAAAGAAAAAGCGGCCCCTGAAGTTGCTAAAACCCCTGACGTTGCTAAAACCCCTGACGTTGCTGAAACCCCTGAAGTTGCTGAAACCCCTGACGTTGCTGAAACCCCTGAAGTTGCTGAAACCCCTGAAGTTGCTGAAACCCCTGAAGTTGCTGAAACCCCTGAAGTTGCTGAAACCCCTGAAGT
>JAQIBX010000121.1 GCA_027858895.1 Desulfuromusa sp.
GCTGCAGATATTGAGATCGCCTCAAAATTTGGATCATTAGGCGTCGGTTTTTATATTGTCGATAATGGGGTCGCTGATTTATATCGAGTTGTTGAGGCCTTTGCCGAAAAAGACATCCAAAAAATTGAACCAGAACAAATTGCCGGATTGCTGGGAGCGGGCGGAGTCATTGCCAAAAAACTCCCTGATTATGAAGATCGCCCGGAACAGTTACACATGGCATTTGTGGTTGCCGATGCTTTCAATAAAGGGCAACTGGCGGTGGTTGAGGCGGGTACTGGCACCGGAAAAAGTTTGGCCTACTTGGTGCCGGCATTGCTCTGGGCACGTGCCAATCAGGAACGGGTGGTTATTTCGACGCGGACGATTAATCTTCAGGAGCAATTGATTCGTAAAGATCTGCCATTTTTGCAACGAGCGACCAAGATTGAGTTCCACGCAGTTCTGGTTAAAGGGCGCAGCAATTATTACTGTCTCCGTCGAGGTGAGAATGCTGGTCGTGAATTGGGCTTATTTGATCAGGAGCAGGTTGAAGAATTACAACAGATGATCAGCTGGTCCGAAACGACAGCAGATGGCTCGAAGGAGGATCTCTCTTTTATTCCCAATTATCAAGCCTGGGAGGAAGTTTGCTGTGAGGCTGATCAGTGTGCGCGGGTGCGCTGTCAATACTACAGCCGCTGTTTCTTCCATAAAGCCCGGCGACGGGCTGCACGGGCCGATATTCTGGTGGTTAATCACGCTCTGTTGCTTTCTGATCTGGCCTTGCGGCAGCAGACTGACAATTATTCGGCGACAGCGGTTTTGCCACCCTTTGAACGGGTGATCCTCGATGAGGCCCATCATCTCGAAGATGTTGCCACCAGTTATTTTTCTTCTCAATTGAGCCGTTTTACTTTTTCTCGGATGCTGAGTCGATTGCGTCATCCACGCAAACTGAATCAGGGTTTGCTGCCGCGTTTTCTTGACCAGCTATCACAGAAATTGCCTGATTCACTGGACGAACTCTATCGGACCCTGCATGGAGAGATCGAATCACTGCTGATTAAGCGGCAACAGTTGTTTGATCTGGCGCTGGATGAATTCCAAAGTATTGCTGAAGAGTTGCCTGAGCTTCTTGGAAAGAAAATCAGTGCTAACTTTGAGCTGAAACATCGAATTCTCCCCGATTTTATGCAAACCCCTGGCTGGCAAAAGATTTGCGAACGGGTTGAACGCTTAAGGCTGGGTAGCTTTGAGTTGGCGCAAGGAATTGCCGGGTTGCTGCGTGCCGCCGAGGCCTTACCCGAGACAGTTGCCGAAAAAGTCAACGCGTCGCTGGTCGATCTGCGTGGAATCAGCGGGAGACTGGAAGGGCTTGCGGCCGATCTGGGTTCTTTTCAGGCCGTGGCAAAAAACAGTTGTGTCTGGATTGAGATTCGTGAAGGACGGATAGGGCGTAAAAAAGGGTTAATTACCAATCTCTGTCAAGCTCCATTGGAAGTTGCTGAAAGTCTCAATCAAGCTCTCTACCAACGTTTTCGTAGCTTGATCATGACCAGTGCTACTTTGACTGTGGCGGGGGCTTTTGGTTATTTCCATTCACGGGTTGGTCTTGACCGAGTAGAACCCAGTCGTCTGGTTGAACTAGCACTCGATTCTCCCTTCGATTATCAACAACAGGCTTTGGTAGCTATCCCGACCGATCTGCCGGAACCGGGCAAGCCAGGATTTGCTGAAGCGGTGCGGGATGCCGTGGAAAAAGCACTTTTGTGTAGTCAGGGGCGCAGCTTTGTCCTGTTTACTTCCTACGCTTTGTTGCGCCAAGTGCATGATGAGTTGTCGCCAGTACTGGAAGCACAACGTCTCCGTTGCTTACGTCAGGGGCAGGAGAATCGACACCAGTTGTTGAAACGCTTTGCCGAAGATGAATCGAGTATTTTATTTGGCACCGATTCTTTTTGGGAAGGGGTCGATGTGCCGGGGCGTTCACTAGAACAGGTCATTATCGCCCGCTTGCCATTCCGGGTACCGACCGAACCAGTTCTGGAAGCTCGTGCCCAAGCGATAGAACAGCGTGGTGGTGATCCGTTTATGGAATACACGGTGCCCCAGGCAGTGATCCGATTTAAGCAGGGTTTCGGACGATTGATCCGCCACCGCAACGATCGGGGAGTGGTTTTGATTCTGGACACACGTGTGGTAAAAAGAGGTTACGGTCGGATGTTTTTACGCTCACTGCCCCCCGCCCGGGTGGTGCGTGGCCATAGTGATGAGGTTTTTACCGAGATTGGGCGGTTTTTTGTTGAAAGTTATCAATAACAAGAGGAACCAGATGAAAATATTTATGAAATTAAACTTTTTGTTGTTACTGCTTACACTGCTGATTTCCTGTGACAATACCGATAATGGTCGATTGACAGCGCTGCGCCCAAATGATGTTCTTCTGGCATTTGGTGACAGTTTGACTTCGGGTGTTGGAGCCAGACCGGAGTTAGGTTATCCCGCCCAATTAAATCGTTTACTAAGTCGTAAAGTGGTTAACGCAGGAGTGCCGGGAGAGATCAGTGCCGAAGGGGCCAGGCGTTTACCTGGTTTGCTTGATCAGCATAAGCCTGAGCTGTTGATCATCTGTCATGGTGGTAATGATATCTTACGCAAGCTGGATCGGGAGGAATTGCGGACCAATTTGCGGCGCATGTACGAGGCGGCAAATCAACGTGATGTTAAGGTTGTCCTGATTGCTGTTCCTCAGCTTGGTTTTGGCCTTGAGGATGTTAAGCTCTATCAGGAATTGGCGGAAGAATTAAAAATCCCCATATTACAGGGAACTCTCGCTGAACTGTTGGCGAACAACCAATATAAAAGTGACCCGATTCATCTCAATGGCCAAGGGTATGGAAGGCTGGCTGAAGCAGTCGCCGACTTATTGGCTGAAAACGGGGCCCTTTAGCGAATAATAGAAGGTTGCCTGTCAGGAGGGGGATATGCGACGGATCAAAGATTGGCCGGCAGATGAGCGGCCACGGGAAAAATTACTGGCAGGGGGAGCTGATAAGCTGACCGATGCTGAGCTGCTGGCGTTGATTATCCGAACTGGTGATTCTGCCAGTAAAAACAGTGCGGTCGATCTGGCGCGTAGTTTGCTGACTCGGTTCGGTTCATTACGACAGTTAGCGGCTGCCAGTATCAGTGAGCTTTGCCAACAGGCGGGCATCGGTCCAGCCAAGGCAGCTGAAATTCAGGCTCTGTTTCAAATCGCCCGTCGCTTCGCTGACAACCGTTTGCAGCCGGGACAGCCCTATCGCTCTTCTCAGGATGCCTTTGACCATTTCCACGAACGTTTCTGTGATTACCGGAAAGAGGTTTTTCTGGCATTACTGCTCGACAGCAAAAATCGCCTGATCCGTGAAGTGCAGATTTCTGAGGGGAGTCTCAGCGCCAGTATCGTCCATCCCCGTGAAGTGTTTGCTCCGGTTCTGCGAGAATCTGCCGCAGCTGTTCTGTTTGTCCACAATCACCCCTCAGGAGATCCAACCCCCAGCCAAGAAGACATTGAAGTTACCAAGCGACTCAAAGAGGTCGGCGACTTGATGGGGGTGCGGGTGCTGGACCACATTATTATTGGCAAAGGGGAGTTTGTCAGTCTGGCGGATCGGGGCTTGTTATAGCTTCGGGCTCAATCGATTCCATATTCCTTCAACTTATACATCAACGAGCGTAGGCTGACTTCCAGCATCTCAGCAGCCTGAGTACGATTTCCGTCTGTCTTGATCAGTGCTTTGCGAATGTATTCTTCTTCGAGTCGACGCGAAGCTATTTTTAGAGAATATTCGTCAGAATTAAATTCTCCTGGGGCAGATTGGCGGATGCGCAGCGGGGGAAGTTCCAGAGTGTCTTTTGGACTGAAAATCAGCGCCTTTTCCAGGTAGTTTTCCAACTCCCGGACATTGCCCGGCCAATGATAGTCGGTCAGGTTCTTTTTTGCGGCAGCGTTGATTTGCAGTAGCGGACGTCCCTCACGGTTGCATAGTTGGGTGAGAAAATATTCTGCCAGAACCACGATATCTTCCGGACGTTCCCGTAACGGTGGCAGGTTAATATCGACAACCGCAAGGCGATAATAGAGATCGCGGCGAAACAGATTTTTCTTTACGGCATCCTGTAAATCGGTCCCAGCGGCAGCAACGACGCGGGCATCAACTTTTTCGGCACGGGTCGCTCCGACCTTCCTGATTTCACCTTCCTGAAGAACCCTCAGTAGCTTTGGCTGTAGTTCCAGCGGCAGATCGGCAATTTCATCGAGAAACAGAGTGCCACCACTAGCAATGGAGAACAATCCCTGCTTCTCCCGATCGGCACCGGTAAAAGCTCCCTTTTTATGCCCGAACAGTTCACTTTCCAGTAGGCCGGAGGTGATAGCACTACAATTGATGGCCAGAAACTGACCCTTGCGACCACTTTCACTGTGTAGCGCTTTAGCGATCAATTCTTTTCCGGTTCCGGTTTCACCACTGATCAAAATGGATGAATCAGCTTTAGACGCTGCTCGAACCAGTTTTAAAACCTGCTGCATCTTATGACTGGAATGGACAATGTCAGTGATAGAAAAAACTTTGTCCTGTTTTGAGAGGGCTTTTTTTAACTCATGATTTTCCTGCCGCAGTTCCTGGCGTTCTTCGGCTTTGCGTAACGTCAGAACAACCTCATCTGGTTTGAATGGTTTGGAAATATAGTCGTAAGCGCCACGTTTCATACATTCCAATGCTGTATCAACACTGCCATAGGCACTCATCATAATAATGGTACTGTCAAGAGAGCGGACTTCCGGTTGATCAAGAAAGGTTAGACCATCCATATCCGGCATGCGGATATCAGAGAGAATGACATCAAACTTTTCCTTGTAAATCAGATTGATCGCCTCTGCTCCGTTTCGAGCCTCACTGACGCGGTAGTGATGCTGTTCCAGAACCAGACGCAGCATGTGGCGCATGGAGGCTTCATCATCGATGACCAGAAGATTACGGAATTGATCGGACATGAGACCTCTCAGTAGATGGATGGACAACTTTGTTAGGATACCTTTATTTTGCTGTTTGAGCAAATAAAACCCGGCAAAGCGAGTAGCCGAAATGGATGCTGTGGCGATAATCTGTTATGTTGAGTTCTGGGGTTTCGTCGCTTAAGGAGCTTGCTATGGAAAACATCGAACTGTTCAGCGCCAGGGTTTGTCCTTTTGCACATCGTAGCCGTTTGGCACTGATGGAAAAGAACCTCCCTTTTACCCTGATCGAAATTGACCTGCGCAACAAGCCGGACTGGTATCTTCAGCTCAATCCTGCTGGCGCGGTTCCAGCGCTTCGTCAGGGAAATTTTATATTGTGTGAGTCGCTGATTATCAATGAGTACATCAACGAATGCTGCGCTGAACCAGCTCTACTCCCGGCAACTGCGCAGCAGCGAGCCGATGCCAGGCTCTGGATCGACTATGTCGGTTCGAAATTTATTCCGCTTTTCTACCGTTTGCTTAAGGCTCAGAAAAAAGAGGATCAGGACGTTGTTGCAGCTAACCTCTGCAGGGTCCTTGCGGTTCTTGATGACGAATTGAACCGCCGCAAAAGGGAGGGACCCTATTGGTTCGGTTGGCAGGTTGGTTTGACTGATATTGCCTTATACCCCTGGTTCGAGCGCTGGGCGATGTTGGAGCACTATCGTGGTTTGGTGATTCCTGACAACTTAACCTCGCTGTTAGGCTGGATAGAAACAATGCAGGGGCGGGATGCGATCAGACTGGGGAGTGAACCGGTTGATTATTATATCGGAGAATATGCGGATTATGCCGTTAGGGCGAAGTGATAATATGTCCGATCAGGGTTTAAACAGACATTGCACTGCGAATTGCAGGTTCCTGCTAAGCATAAAGGCAATAAAAAGGGGCGGAAAATCCGCCCCTTTTTGATATTTCTGATTAACTAGTTGTTCTCTTTATGGCTGCCAAATTTTCAATAACGCTTCAGCCATTTCTGCTGGAGAGTCGGCAACACTAACACCGCACTCGCGCAGGAACGCTTTTTTGCTGGCTGCATCCCCCTTGCCACCGGAGATAATAGCTCCGGCATGGCCCATCCGCTTGCCTGCAGGAGCAGTTGCTCCAGCGATGAAAGCAGCAACCGGCTTGGTCATGTGATCACGGACAAATGCGGCAGCTTGTTCCTCAGCATCGCCACCGATTTCGCCGATCATGATGACCGCCTTGGTTTCCGGATCAGCCTCAAACATCTTCAAAGTATCGAGATGGCTGGTGCCGTTGACCGGGTCGCCACCGATACCAACACAGGTGGTTTGACCGATATCGCGGCTGGTCAACTGCCAGACAGCTTCGTAGGTCAGGGTGCCGGAACGGGAAACAACACCGACAGGTCCTTTTTTATGAATGTAGCCCGGCATGATACCGATTTTGCATTCACCGGGGGTGATGACGCCAGGGCAGTTGGGACCGATCAGACGACAGTTTTTGCCTTCCATGTATTTTTTGACTTTGACCATGTCCAGGACTGGAACGCCTTCAGTGATGCAGATTACCAGTTCAATGCCGGCATCAACAGCTTCCATGATGGCATCAGCACTGCCGATTGGTGGAACATAGATAACCGAGGCAGTGGCACCAGTTGCTTTGACAGCCTCTTCCACGGTATTGAAAATCGGGAACCCGTCAATTTTTGTGCCGCCTTTACCGGGGGTAACCCCGCCAACCATCTGGGTGCCGTATTCGCGGGCGCCCTGTGCGTGGAAAAGACCGGTTGCGCCGGTAATTCCCTGGGTAATGACTTTGGTATTTTTATCGATCAGAATACTCATCGTTATTTCTCCTTAACCGTTGACGGCTTTGACAATTTTTGCAGCAGCATCAGCCATGCCGTCGGCACTAACAATATTCAGGCCTGATTCGGCCAGCATTTTTTTGCCCAATTCGACATTGGTTCCTTCCAGGCGAACCACGAGCGGAACCTCAATGCCGATCTGCTTGGCAGCTCCAATAATCCCGGCCGCGATAACATCACACTTCATGATGCCACCGAAAATGTTGACCAGAATTCCTTTAACTTTTTCATCGGACAGGATGATTTTGAAAGCTTCGGTGACCCGCTCAATGGTGGCACTGCCGCCAACGTCGAGGAAGTTGGCCGGAGAGGAACCATGGAGTTGGATAATGTCCATAGTCGCCATAGCCAGACCGGCACCGTTAACCATGCAGCCAATGTTGCCGTCAAGCGCGATGTAAGATAGATCGTATTGACCTGCTTCAATTTCCATCGGATCTTCTTCTTCGTAGTCGCGGAGATCGCGGATACGAAGATGACGGAAGAGCGCGTTTTCATCAAAGTTGATCTTGGCATCCAGGCAGAGTATCTTGCCTTCAGCGGTCTGGATCAGTGGGTTGATTTCGAGTAAGGAGCAGTCGGATTCGACAAATGCTTTGTAGAGATTCATCAACAATGGGACTGCCTGCTTGACCTGTGGCATGGCAAAACCGAGCTTGAAGGCAACTTTACGCGCCTGGAAAGCAGTCAGGCCAACGACTGGATCAATCGCCTCAAAGAAAAGCTTTTCGGGTGTTTTTTCGGCAACTTCTTCGATGTTCACACCACCTTCGGCGGAAGCCATCAGGGTGACTTTGTCGGTTGCCCGGTCAACCAGAAAGGAGACATAAAATTCGTCAGCAATATTGCTCCCTTCTTCAACCAGAACCCGCTTGACAATTTTTCCTTCCGGGCCGGTCTGGTGGGTCACCAGGGTCATACCAAACATATCTCTGGCATACTGTCTGACTTCGTCCGCAGTTTTGGCGATTTTGACACCGCCACCTTTGCCACGGCCACCAGCATGAATCTGAGCTTTAACGGCCCAAGGGCCATCGCCCAGCCGTCTTGCCCAGTCGCGGGCCGAGTTACCGTTGTAGACTACATGTCCATCCGGAACTGGAACTCCGAAATTGCGTAGAATCGCCTTAGCTTGATACTCGTGAATGTTCATTGCGTCCTCACATGGTTAGAATGGAGACGGAGTTCGTATTGTTTACGAATTCCGAAAAAGCAGAAAAAAATACTATAAAAACTGAACCGTTAAGCGTATACCTGAGACTCTGACAGGTTGTCAAGTGGTCAGACCGCTGCCAGGGCAGATATTCTACATAACATTGTTGTGGAATTTACCAGTAAAAAAAATGTCCAGGCTGAAAACAAAAAAAAACAGGCTGGAACTCTATAAACCGGCCTGTTAGCTGCTTACACTATTGAACCGCAGTTCTATTTTGTTTTTCCCCAATCAGCAAGAAATTTTTCGATGCCGGCGTCGGTCAGCGGGTGTTTTGCCAGCTGGGTCATGACACCGTAAGGGATGGTGCAAATATCGGCGCCGATCAGACCGGCGTTGAGAACATGCATCGGTGACCGGACCGAGGCAACGATGATTTCGGTGTCGTAACCGTAGTTATCAAAAATAGTGCGGATCTGCTCAACCGCTTCCATCCCCTCAAGACTGATATCATCAAGGCGGCCAACAAAGGGTGAAACGTAAGTTGCCCCTGCTTTGGCTGCCAACAATGCTTGCACGGAAGAAAAGATCAAAGTCACATTAGTCTTGATCCCTTCGGCGCTGAATTGTTTGGTGGCTTTCAGGCCTTCGGTTGTCATTGGAACCTTAACAACGATATTCTTGTGAATTTTGGCCAGTTCACGCCCTTCTTTAAGCATCCCTTCAGCATCCAGGGAGATGACTTCAGCAGAGATGGGACCATCAACGATGTCGGTAATCTCTTTGATAACTTCTTTGAAATCGCGACCGCTTTTAGCAATCAGCGAAGGATTTGTGGTGACTCCGTCAACCAGTCCCAGGTCGTGGGCGGCACGGATTTCGGTCACGTCTGCAGTGTCGATAAAAAACTTCATTCAAAAACTCCTTGTTGGCGTAAATCGGTTATTATTCCTGTGTTTTCTTGTATTCTTTCAAACATTTCTTGGAGCAAAAATAGTGTTGTCGATTGTGAATGGTTGCCTTGATAGCTTCACTTAAAGGGAGATACGTTCCGCACTGTGGGTCTTCGACCATGATTTCCCCTTCATCGCTGTGGTTTTCTGGCCGTCGGGATTTACCCGGTCGCAGCAAGCCAGAAATCATCGAGTAGAAAACAAAACCACATAAAACAAGCAGTAACAGTTTGATCATCAGATTACCATGTTTCGTTTAATTGGGTAATGCCAGCAGCTGCTGGCAGTGTTTTGAGTAGATTGCTGATAGTTTCATTTAAAACCGGGTGATTGAGCTGTGGTGCCAGATCATTCAGCGGTAGCAGAACAAAATGGCGCTGATGTAAACGTGGATGCGGCAGGGTTAAAAGTGGGACATCCATCATCAGATCATCAATGACCAGCAAATCGATATCGAGAGTCCGTGGTCCCCAGGGTAGATCCCGAATTCGCCCAGCATCATTTTCTATTCGACGGCAAAGTTGTAACAGGTCGAGCGCCGTTAATCCAGTTCGAATTTCAACAACGCTGTTCAGATAGTCGGGTTGTCCATCAGGCCCTCCAACCGGAGGGGTTCGGTAGAGTGGAGAGCTGGATATGACCTCGACCTGCGGATGTTTTGCCAACTGTTGCCGGGCATGCCGGAAATTGTTCAGTGGGTCTCCCAGGTTCCCGCCAAACCCAAGAAAAGCTCGACTCTTATTCTTCTTTATCATATTCTGTGGCATTAAAACATAAGGCAGAAAAAAAAATCAATTTGACTTTTTGAGAGACGCAATTAATGCCGTTAAATTTGACACTAGCCGCTTTAGATCTGGAAAAAACGGAGAAATGTTACCGCGAAGTTCTGCTACTTGCTCCCCAGTTTATTAAAAATTCCCATGCTGAAAATAGCTATTTGATTTTGTCTGTCGGGAATGTCAAAGTTGTTTTTCAGCACTTGCCAGAAATGGAAGCACAACACCCCGCATTGCTGCAAAACCTGGCCAGAGTTCCGCTCGGTGTGGGGGTGCAACTGGAGATGAATTGCGATAACCTGGACGATATTTACCGCATGGTTAACGACTATCGCTGGCCTATTTCTTACGAACTTGAGGATCAGGAGCACCAGCGTCGGGAGCTCTGGCTGATGGATCCCAATGGCTATCTGCTGGTGCTGAATGAAGAGATTTCTTGAGATGTTAGAATTAATTTTCCGATTTTTATTATCAATTAGTCTTGAACGCGTAAAATTTTATTTCGTGCCAGATAAACAACCTGATCTTCTTGAAGTAAAAGAAGAAAGCGCTTCTTTTGGTTTAAAAAATCTTTGACACGGTTTCTATCCCCAGAGAGATTGACGAAAATTCGAGCATTAAGGGCCTCACCCACGGTAGGTTCGACCCAGATTTGATGTTCTTCACCTAGAGCCAGAAGCGGGTCAAATTCTTCCTCAGCCGCCGCGGAAATCGATATGACCTGTTCTAAGTTTATCAATTCTACCTTTCCGCCATAACGTAATGGCAAAAAGTTGTCTTCACCATTAAGAATTTCACCGATCCTTTGAATTCCGGTTAAATGTTTCCCGTGTAGTTGCAAAAATGTTTCGCCGGTTAATTGCGATCCATTAGACAGGGTCAGTTTGACCCGGCGAGCTTCAACGCTGATCCGCTGCTCGTCCATTTTAGTCTCCTCTTTTTTAGTTCGGGGGCATGAACTGAGCTTTGTTCACTGCAAAAAGACAAGCTTCCTCAGGACTGATTCGTTTGGCATTCAATAATTCCTGAAGGGCCTGATCCATCAACTGCATTCCGTCTTTACGTCCAGTTTGCATAATCGAAGGAAGTTGAAACGTTTTTCCTTCGCGAATCAAGTTTGCAACCGCAGCGTTGACTTTTAAGATTTCCAGTGCCGCACAACGTTTTCCGTCAACCGTACGCAACAATTGTTGGGCAACAACTCCCTGCAACGATTCAGCCAGCATGGTACGTATTTGTTCTTGTTGGGTGGTTGGAAACACATTGATTAGCCGATCGACAGTTTTAGCAGCGCTGCTTGTATGTAGAGTTCCAAAAACAAGGTGGCCTGTTTCGGCTGCGGTAATGGCCAGCTCGATAGTTTCCAGATCGCGCATTTCACCAACCAGAATAATGTCGGGGTCTTCGCGTAAAGCAGCCTTAAGAGCAGAACCAAAACTTTGCGTGTGGACACCAACTTCACGCTGATTAATCAGACTTTTATAGCTCTGATGAACAAATTCAATCGGATCTTCAACGGTCAAAATATGTTCACTTCGGCTACGATTTATATGGTCAATCATGGCTGCCAGGGTTGTTGATTTACCACTGCCGGTTGGACCCGTCACCAGGATAAGACCTTTTTTGTAGTCAGTCAGACTAAGCACCGTCTCTGGTAAGCCAAGTTGTTCAACAGTCAGGATTTCAGCAGGAATGATTCTAAACACGGCACTGATTCCGAGTCGACCCATGAAGATGTTCGCCCTGAAACGAGCATTGAGAGCTGCAACTTCATAAGCAAAATCAAGATCATGGTGTTCTTCAAAATAGCGGCGTTTATCTTCACTCATGATTTCATAGAGTAAGGACTGATATTGCTCATTGCTCAGAACCTGATCAATTGCTGATCGAAGCTGACCCGATGCTCTTAACATCGGAGGATTACCCGGCGAGAGGTGCAAGTCGGATCCACCTTGTTGCTGGAGGATTTG
This sequence comes from Desulfuromusa sp., assembly GCA_027858895.1. GTDB lineage: Bacteria > Desulfobacterota > Desulfuromonadia > Desulfuromonadales > Geopsychrobacteraceae > Desulfuromusa. The sequence continues at coordinate 11,713 of JAQIBX010000121.1, forward strand.
AAACAGTTTGTCGATTTTGGCCATATAAATCCCTTTTGTAGATTATCGAATGACAGGGGCAACAATAACAGGGAGATCACTAAAATGCACATATTCTAATTTTTATCTAGGGAGGATCAAGTTCTTCGTAGTTTCTGCTACAGTATTTTTTGATCCTTCGCTTCATGCGGCGGGGAAGCTTGTTTCCAGTGCTAAACCAACGAAAGCCCCAATCCGATTTTTCGGGTTGGGGCTTTCGTATCAGTTGCTCTGCAATAGTGTCACTAAAGAGTAGACAATCGATAAATCAGGCGTACCCTCCTGGTTGTCCAAGCATCCCGCGTGTCACCAGTGCAATTCCCTTATCCGTGATCCGGAAGCCATTTGCCTTATCCTGTTCGGTATCGTAGCCGATGATAGTCCCTTCTGGAATTTCACAGCCTCGGTCGATAATGGCTCGTCTGATTTTGCAATGTCGATTGATGACCACCTCTGGCAGAATAACGGTTTCTTCAATGGTTGAAAAGGAATGCACCCGGACATTGGAGAACAGTAGGGTTTTCTTCAGATGTGACCCGGAAATAATACAGCCGCCTGACACCGTGGAGTCTACCGCCATGCCGCGCCGGCCATCATCGTCAAAAACAAACTTTGCTGGCGGCAAATGTGCCTGATAAGTCCACATCGGCCACTCGGGATCATATAAATTCAGTTCTGGTTCGGGCGAAATTAATTCCATGTTGGCTTCCCAGAATGCATCCAGCGAACCAACGTCGCGCCAGTAGGCTAGCTGGTTTGTTTCCGGGTCACGGAACGGGTAGGCGTAGACGTTGTGATTATCGACAATTGAAGGAATAATATTTTTTCCAAAATCGTGTTCAGAAGCTGAATTTTTACCGTCTTTTTCCAGCAGGTTAAAAAGAAAATCGGTATTGAAAATATAATTGCCCATTGAAGCTAATGTCGTTCCCGGTTGGCCGGGAATAGGCGCTGGATGTTCCGGTTTTTCATCAAACCGCAATACTCGGCTATCTTCATCAACGGTCATGACGCCGAATGTCCCAGCGGCTACTTCGATGGGGACTTCCAGGCAGGAAACCGTCATATCGGCGCCGGTTTCAACATGGGCTAACAACATGGGCCGGTAATCCATTTTGTAAATATGGTCGCCGGAAAGGATCAGGACGTACTTGGGTTTTTCTGCCCGAATAATATCCAGATTCTGATACACGGCATCCGCAGTCCCTTGATACCATTCTTCGGAGAAGCGCTGGGAGGCGGGTAGAATTTCAACAAACTCGCCTAATTCTTTTTTAAAATGAGACCAGCCTCGAACCAGATGACGAATCAGAGAATGCGATTTGTACTGGGTGAGAACCCCGATGCGGCGGATTCCTGAATTGACACAGTTAGAGAGGGGGAAGTCAATGATGCGATATTTGCCACCAAAATAGATGGCAGGTTTGGCTCGCCATTCAGTCAGTTCATACAGTCGGCTCCCCCGGCCACCGGCCAGAACCAGTGCAAAGGTATCTTTAACAAGATGGCTTACATAGCGGTAAACAATATGGGGTTTTGGATTGTCAGACATCGATCCCTCCCTAGAATATCAAAAACGGTTTGAATGCAGTGTTCAAATATTGCGGGCAGCCTCAGCAACTGAGTTTGATCATACTCTAACAGATTTATCCAGATTTGAGCATCATTTGAGCTGATTATTTTGCACGGCGGTTGGTTAAGTATACGCCGCTACTGACCAGAAAAACTCCACTTAAAAGCGAAACAGTCAAGGGTTCGTCAAGCAACCATGCTGAGAGGAGGATGGCGCTGATGGGGACAAAATTGATGAACTGGCCGGCTCGGGTCGAACCAATTCGCTGAATTCCCTGGTAATACCAGACAAAGCCGAGCACCGTTCCACAGAGACCAAGGTAGAGCAGACTCAGCCAGGCGGTCAGGGAATAATCTGTAATTTGCTTGAACATTCCTTCCAGACAAGCCACTGGAAACAACAGTACCGCGCCGATCAGAGCCGAATAGGTTACGGCGATCAACGGTGAAAGACTGCGCATTGCGGCGCGCCCAACCAATGAGTAGGTGACCCAACAGACGACACAGCCAAATATGTAAAGTTCACCTTTGCCAACTCCACTATACAATATCATTGCGGGATGACCCTGAGTGATGACCACAATCGCTCCGCAGACAGACAGGATAATCCCCAAAATTTTCAGCAGGTTCAGCTTTTCACCGAACAGGATGGCGGCGAAAATGGCGATAACAATCGGATTGTTAGCAATAATGACGGCTGCTCGGCCGGCCTCGATCAATTGCAGCCCACGGAAGAAAAAGACGTTATAGGCAAAGACGCCACTGAGGCCGAGCAGCAGCAATGGAAACCATTGTTCCCGCTGAACGGCGGGTAACTTTTTATGCGTACGCAGAGTGATGATCAGTAAGACGATTGAGGCGATAGCAAAGCGCAAAAATGCGGCGGAAAAGGCTTGAACCTCCCCTACGAGCAGCCGACCGGCAATAAAGGTCCCGCCCCAGAATAGAGCCATCAACAGGAGTTTTAGATAGATTGTGAAGTTCGATTGGCTGGACATAGCCCAGCACTATACTCTTATAGAAGGGATATGGGGAAAAATTATCCGAGAGAGGGACTGATTCTCTCCCGGGGTTTAATTTGCTGTGCAGAAGGTTTAATTGGTTTGCGTTGCCAGCTTTTGCTGTTTTCCCCAGTATTCATGCAGCAACAGCGAGAACAGCAGCACTGCGCCACCGATACTGAGACGAACCAGATTGGCCTCACGATTCCAGATCAGCAGGTTGACAATCAGTCCTGCGGGAATTAAAGCATTATTCATAATCGCCAGAGTGCCGGCATCCACTTTGGTTGCCCCCTTGTTCCAGAAAAAGTAGCCCAGACCTGAAGCGATCAGCCCCAAGTAAAGAAGGATTTCCCATTGTAGTGCGGTTGTTGGTAGCTTGGCGGGATTGCCGAACAGAAACCAGGTGCCGACGGTGACTGCCAGGGCACCAAAATAGAAATAACCAAAAATGGCGCGCTGTGGCAGTTTCAGGTTTTCCCGTTGCAGCAGAACTTTGTAGCCCACTTGGCCGATAGCAAAACAGATATTTGCCCCTTGCACGACCAGAAAACCGGTGAAAATTTCGCTTCCGAGTGAACTGTAGCGAATAATTGCCGCACCCAGAACAGCAACCAGTGCTGTGACCAGGTATCTGCCACTGAAGCGTCTCTGCATCAGGTCAAAAATAAGGGTGACGTAAACCGGGGTCAGGATCGTAAATATCAGCACTTCCGGTACGCTCAGCAGTAGAAACGATTGATAGTAGAAAACATACATACAACCTAACTGGACAGCCCCAAGAGCCATTAATTTGACGGCAAGCGGTAGCGGAACCCGGCGGATAAAGGGCAGAAAAACCACTGTAGCCAGCGCGACCCGGGTGAGTACGGAGAAATAAGCATCCACCTGTCCAGCCAGGTAGACACCGATCAAACTGAAAGAAAACGCCCAGAGGATAGTGATTGCGATGAGATAACCCATGATTCTGCCCTTTGTTGTTTATTTATAGAGGTTGTTATTTGGAAATGGGAATAAAGCAGATAATTGCAAGACTAGTCAACCATAAAATGAAGTAGGGTTTACTAGTCTTGCATGGGGGCGGTTACTTTTTTTAAAAACGTTCAGCTAAGGGCTGTCAGGTTTGACGTTGATGTGTGGAATTCGCTGAATTTAATGATTAAAGTATTTGGCGTGGTAGCTTCTGATGTCTCGATAGTGTGCTTCTTCGCTCTGCACTATGGATTGGAACATTTGGCGCATATTCGCTTTTTCAAATTCGAGGGAAGAAGCTATATGCACTGCCAGAAACTCTTTTTCCAGCTTGAGTGTGAGATCTACAGCGGTTTCTGTTGATATTTCTGAGGTCATCGCTTTGTTGAGGACTTTCTTGGTTAAATCAAGAAGTTGATCAACCCTGGATTGGGTCAGATCTTTAACTTTGAAGGTGCCTTCGTGGGGCAACCGTGCAGCAAAACCGATATCCGTGGCGTGTTGATCTTCTTCTTCGGCCATTTTAATCCATATTGCTTTCAGCTCTTCATCACAGAGGGTTGAAGCGACAAACTGCCGGTAGATTTTACCGATAGTCTTTTCTATTGTTTCGCAGGTATTTAAAAACTTACGTGTGTCAATTGAGTTGTTAATCAAAATGTTGAGATCCTTTCAGCGGTGCTCGGAAAAAATGGAGTCTAGCTCAGGGCAAATGAAAAGTCTATTTGGATTAATTAAGGTGCATATTCTGATGAAATTCACCACGTGTTCTTAACTCAAACCTGCCACCCCCATTTTCAAAAATCCCAAGGATATATGCGAATCTATTTTGACATGACATTTGAAAACGGATTGGAGGTTTTTGCTGGGGGGAGGCGAAAGCTTTCACAACTGCTGATTTTTGATAATCCAGACCCGTGCCCTAATTTTGCAATGTTTCCGTTTCCAGAGGTAATATAAGATTAGCCCAACTTGTTAAACGAAATATTTACCATAGGATAGATAATGTCACG
>JAQIBX010000134.1 GCA_027858895.1 Desulfuromusa sp.
ACCTTCTGTAAAATCTCTGTTGTCCGTTTCACTGGATTCCGCCGGATTGCTGCTTCTTCCTCCCCCAGATAGAAAAAGATTCCATCCATTCCTTTCTGCACGACGTAAGAGGTCAAATCAGCTTTCACGTCTGGAACAAAAGGAAGTGAGCTGTACTGTCCGATGGCAGCGTCATAAGCGCTGACAGCCCCGACCTCAGACATGCTTTTTTCAATCAACGGTTTCATGGCATCGGCGAGAGGCAGGCTCATTTTCCTCTGGAAATATTGCGTTGCTGAATTCTCCGGTCCGTTATAGATCTGCCGGACGTCATCAATTGTCATCTCTTCAATCGAGTTCCAGAAGAGCATTTTAGCCTGTGGCGTTGCCTGTTCGGCAGCCCGGTTCAGCTTCAGTTCCAGATCATCCATCATTCCCGACATACCGACAGCGCCCAGGGCTGAACGCACTTTCTTCAGATTTTCAGGTAATGGGATATGGATATCCAAATCATCATTAAAACCGTTGGTCTGCCCAAGTTGGCCTACGACCCGTTCGGTACCGACCCTGAGCGCATCTTTAAGCCCAGCACCAATATCACTGTCGCTCAGAACAGAGAGACTTGGAGTCTGCTGTTGCGTAGATCCTCCAAAAAGATCCTTACCGGCCTTCAACCAATCAATTCCAGCTGCGGTCTGCGGTAAACTAAACAGCAGACAAAACGTGGCACAACCCAGCCAGGCAATCGTACGAATTGACAGTCTATTTGATCCAGCTACTTTCATAAGTTATTCTCCTAGGGGAAGATTTATCGTCTATTTTGAACCCAAGGCATTATGTTTAAGTATAGTTCTGAATTCACCGATCGACAAGTAGCTTCAGCATAAGAGCCAAATATTTTGATCGCCGACTAGATCCTATAATTGATACGTTACTGTGAAAACGACAAGAAAGGAAAGAACATGGATAAAGATAAAATTGCAGAACATCGGGATTTTTTGAAAGATTCCTTACGGCAGACCATCAACTTCCGCTTTACCGATCAGCATCAGGGAATTGAGCCCCCTCCGGTACAAAAGCCACCTCATCCAGAGCAGAGCTTAATTGAACTTCCTGGCCAGGAAAAATGGACTGCATTTCGTGGCACCGATCTGCTCGATGCCATCAGTAACCGCAAAAGCCACCGCCGTTTCAAAGCGGAATCACTCTCTCTGGCAGAGCTTTCTTTCCTGCTCTGGTCAACCCAGGGGATAAAAAAAGAGCTGGCACCTGGAACCGCCCTACGCACAGTTCCTTCTGCCGGTTGCCGGCATGCGTTTGAAACCTATCTGCTGATTTCCAATGTGGATGGTTTGGAAATGGGACTCTACCGCTATCTTCCGCTTGAGCATGGATTGGTTCTGGAAAGGCAGGACGAAGATCTGGTGGAAAAACTACCGCCAGCAACTCTGGGACAGACATTTGCTGCTGCGGCTCCAGTCACTTTTGCCTGGACAGTCATCCCTTATCGTACCGAATGGCGCTACACAACAGCTGCCCACCGGGTGATTTTGATGGATGTTGGACATGTCTGCCAGAATCTCTACCTGGCCTGTGAAGCGATTAGCTGTGGAACCTGTGCTATTGCCGCCTATAACCAGGATCTGATGGATCAACTTGTAGGCGTTGATGGAGTGGACGAATTTACAATTTACCTAGCTCCAGTTGGGAAATGCTAATCTAGCGCAGTTCAAACTTGATCCGACAACTATTATCAAATTTTGTTACGCTCAAAATTCCTATGGATATTTTTTTTGATAGGACATTTGAAAACAAAATGCAGGGAGCTACTGATCGTATTGAACATCTGCCACAATCTCTAAGATTTGAAAATGCCACCTCTCAGAATTTTTCCGGTTCACAAGCCATTGTTTTTTCAGAGGCCTCAGCTATGCCGCGTAACATTCCGTTAAACACGTAATGATGGAATGGCATGACAGCGTACCAATAGAGGATACCTAACAAACCCCGGGGGAGAAACTGGGCGACCTGTTGCAATTCGGTTTGTCCGTTGCCGAGTTGCTGGAGCCGGAAGGAAAGAACCGCTTCTCCAGGTAACTTCATCTCTGCGGATAACAACAGATATTCGGGTTTATCAATCACTACTACGCGCCAGAAATCGATAGCATCGCCTGGGGAAATTTGCGATGCACACCTTCTGCCTCGACAAAGTCCAACTCCACCGCAAACACGATCGATAATGCCCCGAATTTTCCACAGCCAGTTTGCATAGTAGTAGCCAACCTCACCACCGATGGAAGTAACCGTTGGCCAAATTTCATCTGGTTGTGCATTAAGAATAATTCTTCGTGAATCACTATAGAAGCTACCCCCGGCCCAAGTCGGATCGCCGGAATGACTCCATTCAGCGGGAGGAATCTCTCCCGAATCGATCCAGGAAGTTTCTACCGTTTGCTGTTTGATTCGATCCAGTGCCAGGCGGATTGCTTTACGTGCATCGAACAGTTCTTGCGGCAAAAGTTCAGTGATGCGATTTTCCCGGCAAACGACTGGGTTACTTAAACCTTCTGCCAATGGTCGGGCAATAGACGCTGGTACCGGCGTAACCAGATGAATCCAATAGGAACTGAGGCGTGGTGTGAGAACCGGAACAGGAATAATCCAACGCCGCGGCAATCCAGCTTCTTCGGCATAAACCTCCATCAGCTGTCGGTAGTTAATAACCTCCGGTTGGCCAATATCAAAAGTATTGCCAACGACGTCCTGATTTTCAAGACAACCGATCAAATAGTGCAGGACATTACGTACCCCGATCGGTTGGCAGGGAGTATCAACCCAACGCGGAGTGATCATTAGCGGTAGTCGGTCAACCAGATAGCGCAGGATCTCAAAGGAGGCACTGCCAGAACCGATGATCATGGCAGCGCGTAAGATGGTTACGGGGACAGAACCCTGCCGAAGAATATTGCCGACTTCGGTGCGTGACTGCAAGTGGTGGCTGAGTTCACTCTGTTCTTCACCCAGTCCGCTCAGGTAGATGATCTGCTCCACCTTTGCGGTTTCTGCCGCGGTAGCCATATTTTTAGCAGCAATACGATCTGTTGCCGAAAAATCTTTAACATCAGGATTCATAGAGTGAACCAGATAATATGCGGCCCGACAGCCTTCAAGAGCCTGATTCAGCGATTCGGAATCGAGCACATCACCCTTGATAATAGTTAAATTATGATGCTGAGCCCAAGGACGATCCCGCAACTTTTCCGGTGCCCGAGCCAAGGCTCGAACCTGATAACCGGAATCCAGCAACCGGGGGAGGAGGCGCCCGCCGATGTATCCTGTTGCGCCGGCAATAAATATCGGTTTTGAGTCGATGTTCATTTTTTTCTCCTGTCGGAGGTAAAAACGATCTTACCACTTCCGCACTTCATTTTTAAATTCGATCTGTTGCAGATAATATCAGCCACTGAAGCTTTTGCACTTGCTTGAAGTTTTTATCTTCAAGATTGCGCACTGCCGATCAGATCAAGTGTTTTTTCAACCTGAAAATAAACAATGAACTTAGGTCCCTTGATCAGATCTTCTTCCGCAGATAGACAACGTCTGGTCATCTGGTTGATCAGTTCCGGATCATCATCTTCGCGGACCTTTTTCAAAAAAAGCCTCACCCCTTGATAACCTGGCACATTTTCGATAAATAAATAGGCGGCATAGGGGTTTTCCTGCAGGTTCTTATGGGTCAGACGATCGCGCATGATCATCGCCAGGGTACCGTCTTCCATTATCTGGGGGCGGGCGTAGATTGCCGCATCAACCCGTCCTTCGGCATCTGCTGTTGAGAGGATTCCGGTGCCAGTTCGGGCATTGAAATATTTTTTAAGCTCCATGTTGGACTCCTTTTCGTTGTGTGTCAGTTGTGGTCGGAAAAATGCTTTCTGCACAGGGTTGAAATCTCCCGTAGTTCGGAACAGATGAACAGGTTTGGCATGGTGATTTTTTGTTGAACTGCGTGGCCGCCGGCGATCAGTTTGATATTCGGGTCAAGACTGTTTCGCAGGGTGGCCAGATTGTTTTTTGCCTGACGGCCTGAATAGTGGGCGCTGAAGGACAGGGCAACCCCGCTGACGCCAAGCTGTCCTGCTAGTAGTGGGACCTCCGAAAGGGGGAGCTCTTCGTTCAGGAACAGACACTCGAGTCCTTCGCACTGAAACAAAACTGCTGACATCAGTAGCCCGAGCTTGTGGCGTTCACCAGACAGTGTCAGGCAGAGCAGCCGGTTTCTGTCGGTTTGTGGCAGGGCAATTCTAAGTTGCTCTTTCAACAACAACTCCAGCCGATCAGAGACCAGGTGTTCACGGGCAATACTAATCGTACCGTTTGTCCAGCCTTGGTCCAGAGCGTGAATCAGCGGCAGCCCAAGCTGATAAACAAATTCCTGCGGTCCCATCGCTTCGAGGGAGTGACGCAATTCGCGATCAATTTCGAACGGTTCCAGCTCGCTTACCAGTCGCAGTAACGCACTATTCTCGAACAGGTTGCTACTCTGTTTTTGTTCGAGAAGTTCACGGCGTTCGGCGCCGCTCAGGGCAAAAATCTTGCTTGGCTGCAAACCGAGATTCTGCATTTTTTTAACAATCCGCAATTCTTCGACCTGCGGCTCCGGGTAAGACCTATGTCCACGGCTGTTCCGTTCCGGGTTCGGAAAACCATAGCGCCGTTCCCAGATGCGAAGCGTGTCGACACCGATTCCGACTTCTTGACTGAGTTGTTGAATTTTAATCATATCTGTCCTAGACAAAGTTGGATATATGTGAATAATATATTATTATATAAATATTGCAAGCCAAACAGTTAAAAATGAGATGAACATGGATAAAAGATAGAAACAACTCATTTACCGGTTACTCGGCGATGCGCAGTCAGTGAAAAAAACTGTAATCTGGCAATGAAGAGATCAAGGTTTGGCAGGAGAAGAGGAGATTCAGTATGCATTTTCTTGAACGAGAGGTTGTCCTCAATGTCAGCCAGCAAACACTCTGGGAGTTCATGGCGACGCCGGCAAACCTCAACGACTTAACGCCGCCAGAACTGAAATTTCAAATTGTCAGTGAATTGCCGGCGAGGATGTACAACGGCTTGATGATTGAGTATCACATCGGCATTCCCCTGTTCGGAAACTGGCGCTGGTTAACAGAAATCAAACATATCCGCGAAGGGGAATATTTTGTCGACGAACAACGGCTCGGACCCTACCGGCTCTGGTACCATCAGCACTTACTCGAACCGGTCGGCGAAGAACAAACCCGGATGATCGACCGGGTCAGCTATCAACTACCTTTCGGTATTTTAGGCCGCTTGGTCAATCAATTCCGGGTTAAATATATGCTCGATAACATCTTTAGCTATCGAACTAAGCAACTACTAGAAATGTTTATTTGATAAGCAAAACGTTAGTGTGACATTTTGTAATGTGCGAAATAGACCACCGAGTAACTTTTTCTATTTAAGGAAATAAATGCGTATATGGGACATAAACCCTGGTTATTTGAATCGCCAGAGCCTCCTTGGAGAACATCGCGAACTGCATGGAATTGCCTCAATAATTGAGAACAATAAAAAAGGCTATTCAAGTCATCCCGAAACAGTTCGCTGGGTCGGTTATCAATGGGCTTTGAAACAACGACATCTCCTTCTCTCATCAGAGATGGCTCTAAGAGGCTACAAAGATAAGACACCTGTCTTTATTGATGGCAATACCGGCCAGTGGCCTACCACCTTTATCGACGAACCTTTCATGCAATTTCGATTGCTGGAGACAAAATACTTAACAAAAGAGCAAGGCCGTATACCGTTACCGAAAAGTGCTCAACAGTTATGGAGCCAACATAAGTATTCAATCCTTGCAAGGAACGTCAATCTTTACAAAAAAATCGGTCGAGAAGTTTCAGACATGAAACCAAATCAAGAATTTTCGGAGTTAGCAAGAATACTTACTGCTCAGCTGAGAATTCAACCATTACCGGGTGGTCTGATCAATGCTTTACAGCATATGTGGGGCCACGTTTCAGATCTGTCATCTGTGTCAAATATCGAATTCGAATCATGGTCGCCCTGTATGTTGCTTACAGAAATACAGAAACTCACTTTAACATTTGAAGACAAATATTTGAGTCAATCTACAGCCTTGAGTGAACTTGAAGTTTGGTCAAAAAACATAGTAATTTAATTAAGTGGATGGAAAATGGCTGGGTGCATTCGGAAAAAAATGAGGTGGTAAGTTGAACCTTCTCACCGTTGCTTATCGCGAACCGTTCAAAAATCAAAAAACTTTTGGAAATAGATTATTGATCTATTCAGAGAGGATCTTCAAATGTAGTAAAATTTGATCCAAAAGAGCTGCCAGTCCTTACAGTACCTCCCAGATCAAACCTGAGCTACTACAGCTAATCAGTCTGCTTTGAACAGTGGTAGAATCTGTACTTCAACCTGGTGTTTGAACTGCTCCAAGCTGCCGTCATTTTCAATGACCAAATCCCATCTATCATAGTGATCCAAAGAATTTTCGCTACTGTGATCATTGGCTCCGTTGAACCCTGGACGTTCAATCTTGACAAAAATTCCGCTATTTTTTTTGATGATCTCGAGTTCATTCACAAAACGGACATCATCCACCAACACATGAGTGGATGTCAGATCATATTCCAATAACTTTTTTTCCCAAGCCTTGGTCCAATAATCATGATCCTGAGCGCGGCGATATTCGGTTCCCCACCATTGCAGAATCCGACGGACACTGACGGCTGATTGACCCGGCTGACTCTGAATATCCTGATTATCTACAACAAAGTTTACCCACACCGGACATTGTTCCAGGGCGGACTTTTCATCTATATGAAACACCCGAACTTTATCTTCTTGATCTCCATAAACCAGAGGAACGTAAGCTTCAGCCCCCACTCGTCTGATGAAGTTTTCTACCTCTTCTCGCAACACCAATGCCATCGGCAAGATCACAATATTTGAGTTTGACTTTTCAAGCAGATGTTTAGCAGCAGAGGTCTTTCCCGAAGCAGCTTTTCCGGCAAATCCAATAATCATAAATACATTCCTCACAAAAAAATGGCGCAGCCTGGCAACGCAAACAGGCAGAAATATCAGGGTTGAGAGTCTACTGTAATCGAAACAAAATTTGGAGTTTTTATTTAACCATAGTTGGATGCCACGGAAAAGCGTTGCTTGCTGTTGGGATCAATGATATAGATTCGCTGCGCGAAGGCCACGGGGTTCGACCCTGTGGTTTTTTTATTTTAAACAATATTCATATTAGGAAATGACTCACCCATGATTAGTGCTGCAAATATTTGCCTGGCTTATGGCAAACGAACCATTTTTAAAAATGTCAATATCAAGTTTACCCCCGGCAACTGCTATGGCCTTATCGGTGCCAATGGAGCCGGCAAATCGACTTTTCTTAAGATACTGGCGGGCCTTTCTGAGCCCGATAAAGGCGACGTCTCCATCGGTAAAGGGCTACGCCTGGCGGTATTGAATCAGGATCAATTTGCCTTTGATGATGAGACCGTGTTCAATACCGTGATCATGGGTCACAAACAGCTATACGCTGTCATGTCAGAGCGCGAAGCAATCTACACCAAAGGCGAGTTTACCGAAGCAGACGGTGTCCGTTCCGGTGAACTGGAAGCTGAATTTGCCGAGATGAACGGCTATGATGCTGAATCCGAAGCGGCAGTTTTATTAAACGGCTTGGGGATTTCCGAAGCACTCCGGCAAAAGAAAATGAAAGAGTTGGAAGGTGGCGAAAAGGTGCGCGTATTGCTGGCCCAAGCGCTGTTCGGCAACCCCGAAGTGTTGCTACTTGACGAGCCGACCAACCACCTTGATCTCAAATCGATTCAATGGCTTGAAGAATTTCTTGGCCGCTTTCAAAACACAGTGATTGTTGTTTCGCATGACCGCCACTTTCTCAATCAAGCCTGCACCCATATCGCCGATATCGATTTCGGCACCATTCGCACTTATGTCGGGAACTACGATTTCTGGTACGAAGCCAGTCAGCTGGTGTTGAAGCAAAAGCAGGACGCCAACAAAAAATCCAGCGATAAAGCAAATGAGCTCAAAGATTTTATTGCCCGCTTCAGCTCCAATGCCTCAAAAGCCAAGCAGGCGACCTCGCGAAAAAAGTTGCTCGACAAACTCGATATCGAAGAGTTGCCAATATCATCACGTAAATATCCGTTTGTGCTGTTCAAGCCCGAGCGCCCCTGCGGTGATATCATCCTCGAAGTAAAAGGCTTAAGCAAAACCATCGATGGCGTCAAGGTGTTGAATGAAGTCGACCTGGTCGTCAATAAAGGTGATAAAATAGCCTTGGTCGGCGCTAACAGTCTTGCCAAGACCACTTTATTGCAAATTCTCGCCGGAGAACTAAAACCCGATAGCGGCAGCTTCCGTTGGGGTGTAACCATTACCAGCTCATATTTTCCCAAGGAAAACAGCGCTTATTTCGCCAAAGACCTAAGTCTCATCGACTGGCTGTGCCAATACCCGCCCCATGAAGGGGAAAGTTTTGCCCGCGGCTTTCTCGGCCGGATGCTGTTTTCCGGTGACGAAGCAACCAAGATGACCAATGTGCTCAGCGGTGGGGAGAAGGTGCGTTGCATGCTCTCAAGGATGATGCTGACCAATGCCAATGTGCTATTGTTCGATGAGCCGACTAACCACCTTGATCTCGAATCGATCACGGCTCTCAACAACAGCCTGATCAATTTTACCGAGGCCATTTTATTCACTTCTCATGACCATAAATTTGTCTCTACTCTGGCTAATCGAATCATCGAGTTGACTCCCGGTGGAATCATTGATCGGGTTATGAGTTTTAATGAATATCTTGAAAATGCAGAGATCAATGCACT
>JAQIBX010000073.1 GCA_027858895.1 Desulfuromusa sp.
TTAGAAGTTGTGGCAATTGCCGGTCACCCCCATCAACTCCCTCCGATACGTTTAGCAAATGTCATGTCAAAATAGATTTGCATATATCCTTGGGATTTTTGACCAGTATTATGCGCTACCATCAAGGCAGATATATTCAACAGTATATTACGAATTTTAAAACGGGGTCGATTGCAATCGATCAGGTCATTTTCAGGAGTGAACTTCGAAGACTCAATATAACAAAAAAATGCCCGGCATAACCGGGCATCAAAATTAGAAACTGAAACTATTCTAGCTCCCAGCGCAACTTAGGCTTACGCGCCGCGGTGGCTTCATCCAGCCGTTTCACTTTAGCTCGAACCGGTGCTTGCTTAAGCAACGCTGGAGAGGTCTTCGCTTCCTCAGCAATCGCCAGTAACGCATCACAGAACTCATCAAGGGTCTGCTTACTTTCGGTCTCAGTTGGTTCAATCATTAAGGCACCATGCACCACCAGCGGAAAATAGATGGTCGGAGGATGGTAACCGTAGTCGATCAGGCGTTTAGCGACATCAAGGGTGTGACATTCGTTCTGCAGCGCATCTTCGGAAAACACCACTTCATGTAATGAACGTTGCTTGTTGGGTAAATCATACTCACCTTCAAGCCGGGCACGAATATAATTGGCATTAAGGACCGCCAGCTCAGTGGCACGCTTTAACCCTTCACCACCCATCGATAAAATATAACTGTAAGCACGAACCAGAATACCAAAATGACCGTAAAATGATTTCAACCGCCCGATCGATTGGGGACAATTATATTCCTGCTTGTAGCCATCGGCTCCCTTGACAACATAAGGTGCAGGCAAAAATGGCTTTAATTTATCTGCGACTCCAACCGGGCCAGAACCGGGACCACCACCACCATGTGGAGTAGAAAAAGTCTTATGTAAATTAAAATGCATGGCATCAATCCCAAGGTCACCAGGACGACTGATGCCCATCATAGCATTGAGGTTAGCGCCATCACTGTAAACCAGCCCGCCTCGCTCGTGGACCAGGTCACAAATCTCACGAATATCGGCTTCAAACAAACCAAGAGTATTGGGATTGGTCACCATTAACGCGGCGACATCATCATCCATCACAGCGGCTATGGCTTCTTTACTCAAAATACCATCCGAAGCAACAGTCACAACGTCATAACCACAGAGAGCCGCTGACGCGGGGTTGGTCCCATGGGCGGTATCAGGAATGATGACCTTATGGCGCTTTTGTCCGTTCGCTTCATGCCAGGCGCGAATCATCAACATGCCAGCAAATTCACCCTGCGCGCCGGCTGCTGGCTGCAATGTCATCGCCGGAAAACCGGATATTTCGCACAGATCACGCTGTAAATTGTACATCAGTTCCAAAGCCCCCTGATTGAGAGCCTCTGGAGTTTGTGGATGGATATCAGCAAATCCGGGGAAACGTGCCACTGCTTCGTTAACTTTGGGGTTGTACTTCATCGTACAACTTCCAAGGGGATAAAAACCGCTGTCGACACCATAGTTCCAGGTCGACAAGCGAGTATAATGGCGCACCACGTCAACCTCTGAAAGCTCAGGAAAACCAGCAATTTCTTCCCGAATCAGGCTGCTGTCGGGACAAGCGGCAGGAACGTCAAGGCTGGTGATACTGTAGCCGATCCGCCCGGGTTGGGACTGCTCAAATAGCAGGTTCTCTTCCAAAACTAAGCCACGGCCTTCTGTGCTCATCATGCCTCACCTCCTGCCAGTGCCAGCACCAGCCGATCAATCTGTTTCCGGCTGTTCTGTTCGGTGACGCAGATCAGCAGGCCATTTTTCAAAGCAGAATAATCCCTGCCAAGAGAAATTCCAGCCAGAATGTTCTGCTGCTCCAGGCGCGTTTTCAAAGCAGCCACAGGCTCGGAACAGGTGATGACAAATTCATTGAAATACTCCCCGGAGAATGCCACAGCGAAGCCATCCAACTGACCAATTTTCTCCCTGGCATAAGCTGCTTTTGCATAGTTGACCTCGGCCAGTTGACGCAGCCCCTGTTTGCCGTGTAAAGCGAGATAAATACTGACCATCAAAACATTCATACCTTGATTCGAGCAGATATTGGACGTCGCTTTTTCGCGCCGAATATGTTGCTCACGAGTCGCCAAAGTCAGGACAAACCCTCGCTTACCATCCTGATCCACCGCCTGCCCAACCAGCCGACCCGGCAGAGATCGCATATCCTGCTTGCGGACAGCAAAGAAACCAATCCCAGGACCACCATAGGACAGAGGAATCCCAAAACTCTGCCCCTCACCGACAACCACATCGGCACCGAGTGCGCCAGGTGATTTGTACAGCGCCAGAGCTAGAGGTTCAGCGACAGCAGCCACCAAACGCGCCCCGGCAGCATGGGTCAGATCAGCAATGGTTGCAAGATCTTCCATCTGACCGAAATAGTTTGGGTAGCCAACAACAACTGCAGCGACCTGATCATCAAGCAATGCTTTTAGCTCGGCTTGATCGGTCACACCATTTTCCAACGGGACCTCAATCAGGTTCACTTCGAGATAGCGACAATAGGTTGCTACGGTTTCTCGATATTGTGGTGGCAATGCCTGCGACAACAAAACTTTATTGCGCTTTTTCGCCGCACGAATAGTCAACAAAACCGCTTCAGCACAAGCGGAGGCACCATCATACATTGACGCGTTAGCGACATCCATCCCGGTCAGTTGACAGATCAATGTCTGAAACTCAAAGATCGCTTGCAAAGTTCCCTGGCTGATCTCCGGTTGATAAGGGGTATAAGCAGTGTAAAATTCACTCCGGCTGACAAGTTGATCGACAACCGACGGTATAAAATGGTTATAGGCCCCACCGCCGAGAAAAGAATCCCAGTCAGAAGTTTTAGTATTCTGCTCTGCAAGCCCGCGCAAAAAATTCAGGGTCTCAGATTCTGATTTTGCTTTAGGCAGATCCAGTGGTCTTTTCAGCCGGCAGTCTTCCGGTACACCAGAAAACAACTCGTCAATGTTCGACACACCAATCTGGTCGAGCATTTGCTGCACATCTACATCAGTATGAGGCAGATAACGCATAACTATCCTTTCATCCATTACATTAATTTATTATAGCTAACCAACTATAAGAAAAGTGTAAAGGTCAATCTTCTTCGATAAATTTCTGATAGGTCGTAGCATCCATCAAACTGTCGGCCGCTGTGGAATCGGTCAATTTCACTTTGATCATCCAGCCATCCTCGTAAGGAGAAGTATTCAGCGCTTCCGGCCCATCAGGAAGCTCTTCATTCACTTCGATAACTTCACCACTGATCGGAGCATAAACATCAGAAACAGCCTTGACCGATTCAACAACGCCAAAGTTTTTTCCCGCCTCCAGGGTGTCACCAACCTCTGGCAACTCGACAAAAACAACATCGCCAAGTTGATCTTGAGCAAAATCGCTAATTCCAATCGTGGCAACATCGCCTTCGACGAGAACCCACTCATGATCTTCGGTATATCTAAGCTCCTCGGGAAAATCCATTCTATCCTCCTTAACGGTAAAGCCCAATGGGCGTGTATTGTGTCTTATTTTACAAATGGCAGAGTGGTTCGTTCAGCAGGGATTTGACGTTTACGAATCCCTATCTCCAGGGCTTGATCACTCTTCGCGACCGCAGTTTCGACCAAGGCCAGAGCGATGCCCTTTTTCAAACTAGGAGACATCGTGCCACTGGTTACGTAACCGACCTCCTGACCCGCAGAAAAAACGGGATAACCTTCCCGTGGCACTCCCGACTCAGTCAGAGTCAGAGCAATCAACTGACGTGGCAAACCCATTTCTTTCGCCTTAACCATGGCATCACGACCGACGAAATGACCTTTTTTCAACTTGGTAATCCATGCCAAGCGCGCCTCAAGCGGCATAATATCTGCGGTAATTTCATGGCCGTAAAGGGCATAGGCTTTTTCTAAACGCAGGGTATCTCGGGCGCCAAGACCAATCGGCTGCAGCCCTAGCGGTTGACCGGCCGCCATCAACCCCTGCCAGAGCTTGACGCCATCAGCGGCAGCGCAATAGAGCTCAAAGCCATCTTCACCCGTATAACCAGTGCGTGAGACAATCATTGCTATACCTGCAACTTCAGCCTCGATAAAACGATAAAATTTCAGTGCCGGAAGATCCGCTGTAGTGAGTGTTGTCAAAATTTCTGCAGCCATCGGCCCCTGCAAGGCCAGCTGAGCATACTCCTCGCTACGATTGATCAAACTCAAATCACTATAAGTAGACCTCTTCAGTAAATTCTGTAACCAGGCAAAATCCTTGTCACTATTGGACGCATTGACACAGAGAAGATAGCGGTCAGCGGCAAAACGGTACAGGGTCAAATCATCAACCACGCCACCAGTTTCATAGCATAGCGCCGTATATTGAACTTGACCATTGACCAACGGGGACAGATCGTTGGTGGTTGCATACTGCAAAAAATCAAAGGCTTGCGCTCCTGAAACCTCGATTTCCCCCATATGGGAGACATCGAACAGACCAGCAGCAGACCGAACCGCTAAATGCTCAGCGATAACACCAGAATACTGGACCGGCATATCCCAGCCACCAAAGTCGACCATACGAGCGCCCAGTTGCCGGTGAATCTGGTTTATTGGTGTTTTTTTCATCAGTGAACTCCTTGTAGCGTAATTTATCAGCCTGCATTTGAAGAATTAGGTATTCACACCCAAAACACTATGCACACAAAAGACCGAACTTCTCCTCAGAGCGTTGTAGCAAATCCGACGGACCGGTACAACTCAAATATTAAAATTGAGATCAATCCTGCTGTCCAGCCCGGCGTTTAGCACTCAAGAGGGTGTTGTAAAGGAGCATGGTAATGGTCATCGGCCCAACACCGCCTGGAACCGGGGTGATAGCAGCGGCATTCTCGCAGGCAGCGACAAATTCGACATCGCCAACTAACTTCTTTTCGCCGACCCGATTAACACCGACATCAATTACTACCGCCCCTTTTTTGATCCAAGCCCCCTTAATCATTTCAGGCTGACCAACAGCTGCAATAACAACATCGGCAGCGGCAACTTTTTGCGGGAGGTCAACTGTTCTGGAATGACAGATCGTGACCGTTGCATGCTCAGCCAGACACATCAACGCCACCGGCTTACCAACGATGTTGGAGCGTCCGACAATAACAACCTCTTTCCCCTTGAGATCAACCCCGGTGTGCTCAAGCATCTTCATGACACCATAGGGGGTACATGGTTGAAACACTGGATTACCAGTCACCAGTCGACCAACATTATAGGGGTGAAAACCATCAACATCCTTATCCGGAGAGATTGCCTCAAGAATTTTAGCTTCGTCTATATGATCAGGAAGCGGTAATTGCACCAAAATACCATCAATCTTCGCATCGCCATTCAAATTGGCAATCAACGCCAGCAAGTCAGCCTCACTCGTTTCAGCAGACAATTTATGCTCAACGGAATAAATCCCGGTAGCGGCACACGCTTTCTCTTTCATAGAAACATAAACCCGACTCGCCGGGTCTTCACCAACCAGCACAACGGCCAAACCCGGTGTCACCCCTTGGTCCATGAGCACCTTGACATCGGCGGCGATCTGTTCTCTCATCTCAGCTGCAATTGCTTTTCCATCAATAATTTTTGCCACTTTGAGGCCTCCATAAAAAACATTTCAAACGCTCAAGAAATCAAACTATACGTAAGCACAACCTGTTTGTAAACCTGGTTTCATCACGACAAATAAGTAAAAAAAAACCCCGTCAGATTTTGTCTGACGAGGATTTTTTAAATGATCTGGAACGGATCAACCATTGGCCGCCTTAGGGCATGAAGCGCAGGCGTCGCTGCCGCCTGCAGCAGGAGCCGGACAGCTTTTTTCTCCAGCATAACCTTGCTGATACCAACCGCCACCCTTGAGGGCAAAAGCAGTCTGGGAGATCAGTTTTTTAGCACTCCCCCCGCAATGATTGCAGGTATTAATCGGGTCATCAGAAAATTTTTGTCGAACTTCAAAGTTCAGACCACAATCCTCACACTTATATTCATACAATGGCATTTTTTGTACCTCCAAAGATATATAGACCAAACAACAGGTCATAATAAATTGATGGGGAAGCACCTGTCAAGACTGAAAAGTTTACGGCAGGGATTAAAAGGTCAGGGAAAATCAAGCTGGCCGTCGATATCTTCATCACTAATCAATGGCCGCAGTAAACGAGCTTGTTGATCATCTTCAATCTGCAGACTATCGATATCCATTAATTTCAAATGGTTTTCGATCAGCGACCGCAGACCCCCTTCAAAAGAAATTTTCTGCCGTCTGATTTCCTGAATTTCACTGATTAATTGCATGCGGCGTTCGTTGGCATCCCGAATCACCCGCTCACCTTCAAGATGAGCTTCTGCAACGACAATTTCAGCTTCTTTCCGAGCATTTAGCTTCAACTCTTTGGTCACCTGTTGAGCCGTCATCAGCGTTTCCTGTAAAGCTTTTTCCCGCTCACGCATCTGCTCAAGAGATGTCCTGGTTCTGGCCAGAGATTCTTTCAGCTCGTTATTCTGCTTATGCAACCGCTCGAGCTCGTCGGCCAACATTTCAAGAAAGGGATCAACGGCGGACGTATCATAACCGAATATTTTGGTTTTGAACCGGTGTTGCTGAATCTCTATCGGAGTAATCCGCATTCTCTATTCCCTTAAAAGATCAATCAACGGGCTAGTTGATACAAAAACGAGACAAGAGTCTGCTGAATCACTGAAAGAAGAATCAGCAGTGCTATTGGTGAAAAGTCAAACGCCCCGGCCTGCAAAAACGGTAGTAGCCGACGTAATCGATATAGAACAGGGTCAGTGGCACTGTGTAGAAAGCGAACTATGGGATTATAGGGATCAGGATTGACCCAAGAGATCAACGCTCTCGCGATAACAATAAAAATAAAAATATTAAACGCCAAGTCAAGAATCCTGGCAATAGCGATCAGCAAAACACTCATATTTATTACACCTCTCTTTGTTACGAACACTGCTGTAATTCTGAGTTTTTATACCGAAAGGGAGGAACCCTGTCAAACGATTCCCATTATTATTCCCTATGTCGATAATTTATCACGTTTTTTGACTTAGACAGCAAAACCCGCTAAGTTACCCCACATAAAATTGTCACGCGGATACATCCACCTAAAATGAGGTCAACACATGGTTCAAACCAACAATCTTAATATTCTGGAAGTCTCTCCCATTATTGCTCCTGTGGACTTGAAGCAGGTTTTCCCCTTGCCACTTGCGGGAGCAACATTTGTCAACAAGAGTCGTAATACGATTAAATCTATCCTCAAAAGAGAAGACAAGCGGCTACTGGCAGTTGTTGGCCCCTGCTCTATCCACGACCCTATCTCCGCGGTAGAATATGCCCGACGCTTGGTTAAGCTCGCAGAGAAACTGCAAGAGCAATTGTTCATCATCATGCGGGTCTACTTTGAAAAACCGCGTACAACGGTTGGCTGGAAAGGTTTAATCAACGACCCGGACATGGATGGCAGCCACCAAATATCTAAAGGCTTGGGGGTTGCGCGTCAGCTTTTCTGTGCCATAACCGACTTACAGCTACCGATTGCCTGCGAAATGCTTGATCCAATCACACCACAATATCTATCTGACATGATCAGCTGGGGAGCCATCGGAGCCAGAACCACAGAATCACAAACACATCGGGAAATGGCCAGCGGACTTTCCTTTCCGGTCGGCTTTAAGAATGGTACCGACGGCGGGCTGAAGATAGCAACAGACGCTATGGCTGCAGCCTGTCGAGCCCATAGCTTTCTCGGCATCAATTTTGATGGTCGTTCTTCCATCGTTCAGACCTCTGGCAATCCAGATATTCACCTTGTCCTGCGTGGGGGGGATAGCGCACCAAATTACTATCCAAAGGACGTGAAAAAAGCTGAGGGTCTGTTAATAAAAAATCAGCTACCTCCTGCCATCATGGTCGATTGCAGTCATGCCAACTCCTATAAAGACCACACCCGACAGGGTGAAGTACTGGATAATGTCGTTGATCAACTGATTGCTGATCCAAATTCAATCTCCGGGGTCATGATTGAAAGTAATCTCAACGCAGGCAATCAAAGTATCCCAAAAAACCTCCAGCAGTTAAAATATGGGATCTCGATCACCGATAAATGTGTCGATTGGGAAACGACCGAAAAGATGTTAACCAAAGCGCATAACCGATTGGCAGAGAGGTAAAACAAAGTCCATCTCTGTGAAAACTCAATGCATCGGTGAGCCACTTATTGTGTTGCTAGTGTTTTCAACCAGGTCAATAACGCCATGCTTCTTCTCATAACGATTGAGATTGCTTTGCAACGCCAGCATCAATCGTTTGGCGTGGCGTGGTGAAGTAATTAAGCGCGATTGGACGCGCGCTTTGGGCGCCTGTGGCTGCACATAAATACAATCGATCACGAATTCAGTATCATTGTGATTCACCACCGCCATATTGATATACTGGCCGCATGCAACATCATCGTTCATCTGAATTTCTAGCTTCACTTCTGCTTCGTTTTTCATATTATCCCTCACGTCGTTGCGGAAAATAGTTTTATAAATCGTTTAACAATCGGTAGAGCTCCTGTTCCAGCTCCCAGACCAACTCACCGGCTTCTTGATGGTCACTATTCTCCAGAAAGACTCTGGCTCGGTCAAGATCACCATGAGCCTTCAACAGGACCGGTGAAAGCTTAGCTTCCAGTTGAAATTGTGGGATTTCACCCACCAAATCAACCCAATCTTGCAATTCTTCTGCAACAATATCGACCCAACGCAGCGCGTTTGCGGTCTCCTCAGGCAGAATTTCATATAAATGATCCGATTCTCGATCTATTCGCTCAAGAATTTGGCGATAGCGTTCTGTAATTGACATAGATACTCCCTTTGCTGAGAAACTTTACGCTGGGGCAGCATCCTATGCGAAAGGAACAGAAAAGATCAAACGTTATGATCAGTATTTTCTGCTTACCAGTTGACTTCCGTGTGATCAGACTGTTAATTTTAGCGGGTCTTAAATGACACGCTAGGGGCGTCTTCGTTACTGAGAGTTCCAGATTCACTGGAACAACCCTTGAACCTGATCCGGTTGATACCGGCGTAGGGAAGCGGCAATAGATACCGATAGATTCTATCGGTAGCCGCCTTATGGCGGTTTTTTTATGTACAGGCTATGTGCAAATTATGCTGATATATCTCAATGAAAAGCAGATCGAAATAAAAAATGGCGGTCACCTATACGCACTGCGTGAGCAAAATAAGGCGGATGCTGATCTCCTGATTGTCAACGGTTATCCGGCTAGCACTGATCAGGAACTACATGCTGGTGATCATGTCACCATGATTCAGCAGGGTGAACAACCTTCCGCAGAAGAACTAGAGAGCCTGATGATGGCACGTCACACACCCGGAGTGCATGAGAAAGTCAAACAGGGCTGCGTTGGAATTGCTGGAGCTGGAGGGCTTGGTTCTCATGTGGCCATTGCCTTGGCAAGGGTGGGTATCGGGCAGCTGAATATTGCCGATTTTGACATTGTAGAACCATCCAACCTGAACCGACAACAGTACTTTATTGACCAGATTGGCATGCCAAAAGTACACGCGTTGCGGGACAACTTGCAGCGCATTAACCCCGGGACTAAAATCAAAATTTTCAACCAGAAAGTCACAGCAGAAAACCTCGCCGATTTTTTCGGCGACGTTGAGATTCTCGTTGAGGCATTTGATGCAGCTGATCAGAAGGCCATGCTGACAAACACTTTTCTTTGCAATTTTCCCGAAAAATATTTGGTCGCAGCCTCCGGGGTTGCCGGCTACGAAGCATCCAACAGCATCCGTACCACAAAAGTAACGGAACATTTTTATCTTTGCGGTGATGGCATCACAGCTGCAGAGCCTGGGCGTGGATTGATGGCTCCCCGCGTTGGGATCGCCGCGCATCATCAAGCCAATGCGGTCTTGCAATTATTGTTAAACAAAGTCCCTGGATAAAAGAGATATGCAACTGACAATCAATGGAAACGTAAAAGAGTACCAAGATCAGCTGACTGTTCTGCAACTATTACAACATTTACAGCTGTCCCAAGAACGGGTGGTGGTTGAATTAAACCGTGAGATTCTTTCAGCAGACCTGCATATCGATACAGAACTAAAATCAGGAGACACCTTGGAACTGGTTCAGTTTGTGGGTGGTGGTTAAATCCGTAACAGATGGACAGGATAATTATATGGATCAATTGATTATTGCCAGCCGAAAGTTCAATTCACGGCTGCTGGTCGGTACTGGCAAGTTTGCTTCAAATCAGGCGATGATAGCGGCGATGGAACATTCCTGCAGTGAAATTGTCACTGTTGCGCTCCGTCGTGTTGATATCGACAATCCTGAAGATTCGCTGTTGTTAAATATTAACCAAGAGCGTTATCTGTTGCTGCCCAATACCAGCGGTGCCCGCGATGCCGAGGAAGCTGTTCGCCTGGCTCGCTTGGCTCGTGCTGCAGGGTGTCTGCCCTGGGTAAAGTTGGAAGTCACTCCCGACCCGTACTACCTGCTGCCCGATCCGATTGAGACCCTCAAGGCCGCGGAGATTCTTGTAAAAGAAGGTTTCGTGGTGCTCCCGTATATGCCTGCAGATCCGGTTCTGGCCAGACGACTGGAAGAAGCTGGCGCTGCTACGCTAATGCCTTTGGGAGCACCGATTGGCACCAATCGCGGGGTTCGAACCCGGGATCTGATTGCGATCATTATTGAGCAGGCCAATATTCCGGTGATTGTTGATGCCGGTCTCGGAGCGCCATCCCATGCAGCGGAAGCGATGGAGATGGGTGCCGATGCGGTTCTGGTCAACACGGCCCTTGCCGATACGCCAAACCCCGCCGCAATGGCACAAGCTTTTCGAAAAGGGGTTGAAGCCGGACGAGAAGCCTACCTGGCAGGACTCGGTGCACAGCGTCAACAGGCCGAAGCATCCAGTCCTTTGACCGGTTTTTTAAGGAATGATTGATGAGTTTCCAACAACAGCTGGATCTTTATCCGCAAACTGAAATACAACACAAAATTGCCGGCACAACACCAGACCAAATCGATCTGGCACTGCGACAACAGCGCTTAAGTCTTGCTGATTTTTCTCAGTTACTATCTCCCAATATTACCGACGAACAACTGGAGCTGATGGCGGCGCGGGCACATCGCATCACCATGCAGAGGTTCGGTCGAATTATTCTCCTCTATGCACCCCTCTATTTGTCTAACGAATGTTTCAATGGCTGTAAATATTGCGGGTTCAGCGCTGACAACATTTTCCCGCGTAAAACGTTGACGCTGGAAGAGATCGAACGGGAAGCAAAATTTCTCCGTCAGCAAGGGTTCCGGCACATGTTGCTGTTAACCGGTGAAGCCCCCAAGGTTGCCGGCATCGACTACCTGGAAGCTGCCGTTAAAATCATCAAGCAATACTGTGGCTCAGTTTCTATCGAAGTTTTTCCGATGGATACTGCTGGTTATGAACGGATGGTCACAGCCGGGGTTGATGGTTTAACCGTATACCAGGAAACCTATGATCCTGAACTTTATCGTCAACTTCATCCCTACGGGCAAAAAAGTAACTATAGTTATCGACTTGATGCTCCTGAAAGAGCTGGCGCTGCAGGATTACGCAGAATCGGCATTGGTTCATTGCTCGGTCTAGGTAACAGTTTGAGTGATGTCTTTTACAGTGGACTACATGCCCTTTATTTGGCGCGTAAATTTTGGCGCACCCAGGTGACCCTATCCTTTCCCCGTCTCTGCCCTGCGGATGGAGGCTTTCAGCCCAACACCATTGTGGATGATCGTCAACTGACCCAATTTATCTGCGCTCTGCGACTGCTGATTCCCGATGCCGGGCTGGTGCTTTCAACCCGTGAAAGTGCTGAACTACGGAACAATCTCCTCCCCCTTGGAATCACCCAGATGAGCGCCGGGTCATGTACTGCACCTGGTGGTTATGGTGAAGACAATCAGGACGCTGAACAGTTCACCATCAGTGATCAACGCTCCCCTGCTGAGGTAGAAATGCTGCTGAAGTCGCGTGGTTACGAAGCTGTCTGGAAAGACTGGGATGGCGCTTTTCTGAACAAAGCCGGTTGATGACTGAATCACTGCCAAATCTGTATTTAATAACAGACCGACACCAAACTCCAAAGGGGCGTCAACTCCTTGAGGTTATTGAGGAGCTCTTGCAGGCGGGAGTAAAAATGGTTCAGCTGCGAGAAAAGGATCTTTCAGTGGCTGAGCTATACCCCCTGGCCAAGCAACTTCGCTCTCTGACCGATCGGTATAAAAGTCTTTTACTGATTAACGATAGAATCGACCTGGCTCAAGCCATCGGAGCGGATGGGGTTCATCTTGGAAGCCATTCGTTGCCAATCAAAACTGCCCGCCAAATACTTGGCTTAAACTCTCTGATCGGGGTTTCCACCCATTCTGCGCAGGAGGTCGAATTAGCACAAAAACACGGAGCGAATTTTGTCACCTACGGGCCAGTGTATTTTACTCCATCGAAGCAGGCATATGGTGAACCGGTTGGCATCGAGTCTTTACAGTCTATTTGTGCCAGCTGTAACATTCCGGTTTATGCTCTCGGAGGAGTCAAGGCGAACAACACAAAGGCAACGCTGCAGACAGGTGCTCATGGTGTGGCGATGATTTCTTCTCTCCTGGCAAATCCTTCACCAACACAAGCTTATCAAGGGTTCGCCGTAGTTCTGTAGTTTTTCAAGTTGCTCCCACCAACCTTATCCCAGTCAGCAGAAACACAGTTATGTGAGGCAACAGGACTAAAAAAAAGGGCCATCAATTAAAATTGATGGCCCTTCTCACGATGGCGGGAATGACGAGACTTGAACTCGCGACATCCTGCGTGACAGGCAGGCACTCTAACCAACTGAGCTACATCCCCATTGTGCAACGTTGTGCAGGCAGCTGTAATAGCATTTAAAAATGCTACTACAGCCCTTGAAATGGTGGGCGAAGAGGGGCTCGAACCCCCGACATCCTGCTTGTAAGGCAGGCGCTCTCCCAGCTGAGCTATTCGCCCTGGAACTATTTTTTAAAATGGCGGGAGTGACGAGACTTGAACTCGCGACTTCTAGCGTGACAGGCTAGCGCTCTAACCAACTGAGCTACACCCCCGCAGACAGAAATAGGAAGTAAACAAGCACCCAAGTAGAGTTTGAATTTGGATAGCTCGATACTTCCCAATTCTTATTTTCATTCTTTACGTGTATATGTATATGCTGAGTATTAGTTAACAGCGTCTTTCAGAGCTTTACCAGCTTTAAATTTTGGTACCTTGGCAGCAGCAATCTGAATTTTTGCACCAGTTTGGGGATTCTGACCAGTACGTGCGGCACGATCACCAACACTAAAGGTTCCGAAACCTACCATAGCAACTTTTTCCCCTGCCTTCAGAGCGTCTGTTACAGCTTCAGTGAAAGCTTTCAACGCTCCCTCTGCATCAGTTTTGCTCAGCCCCGCTTTTTCTGCCATTGCATTGACCAGATCTGCTTTAGTCACAGTTTACCTCCTCATAGATTCTAAGTATGTTCTGTTAAGTGAAAACGCGATAAGATATATCAGGTTTACGAAAAAGCTGTCAAGTTGTTTTTCCCCATTTCAAGGGCTTTCAATCAATAAAGATCAGATTGAAAACCTGACTAATCGGGTGTTACCGTCTCATCATGGGTTAAAGCAAATTCAAGCACCTGATCCATATGAGAAACGACCTCAATCGTCAGTGTTTTTAATAATATTTGAGATAATTCAACCAGATTCTTTTTATTTTCAACTGGAATCAAAACCTTGGTAATTCCACCACGACGGGCGGCTAACAATTTCTCCTTTAACCCCCCAATGGCCAATATACGCCCCCGCAGGGTCACTTCACCTGTCATAGCCAGATCTTTACGCACCGGCCGTCCAGTTAAAGCTGACGCCAGCGCAGTTGCTATTGTAATACCAGCAGAAGGACCATCCTTTGGTACCGCACCTTCAGGAACATGGACATGGACATCAAGTTTGGAATAAAAATCACTTTCAAGTTGCAGTTCCTGCCAACGAGAACGAATATAACTCATTGCTGCTTGAGCTGATTCCTGCATTACTTCACCCAGCTGGCCAGTGATAATCAACTTCCCTTGACCTGGCAAGGTTGTTACCTCGATAGTTAATAGTTCACCGCCAGTTTCAGTCCAGGCCAAGCCAGTTGCCATGCCAACCTGATCTCTTTCTTCGCGCACACCATATTGGTACTGCTGAACACCAAGGTATTTCTGAATCTGCTTCTCACCAACCTTGAAGTTGTGCTCCTTGCCTTCCAATAGCGCCTTTTTCGCGAGTTTCCGCATCACTGCGGCAATCGTACGGTCGAGGCTACGAACTCCCGATTCACGCGTATAACGCCTGATAATTTCATAAATTGCGCGATCCGAAAACTGTACCTGATGGCCACTCAGACCGTGAGCAGTAATCTGCTTATCCAGTAAGTAGCAACGTGCTATATGCAACTTTTCTTCTTCAGAATAGCCTTCAATCCGAATCACTTCCAACCGATCATGTAAGGGTCGTGGAATCGTTTGAAGGTTATTAGCTGTAGCAACAAACAGAACCTGAGACAGATCATACTCAACATCCAGAAAATGGTCAGAAAAAGTATTATTCTGCTCTGGGTCAAGAACTTCAAGCAGCGCAGATGAAGGATCACCGCGGAAATCAGTGCTCATTTTATCAATTTCATCCAGCATAAAAACTGGATTTTTCACTCCAGATTTACGCAAGCCCTGGATGATTTTACCCGGCATGGCACCAATATAGGTTCGCCGATGACCGCGAATTTCAGCTTCATCACGCACTCCACCCAGAGAAATCCGCACAAATTTTCTTTGCAGCGCTTTGGCGATTGATTGGCCTAATGATGTTTTACCGACGCCTGGAGGGCCAACAAGGCATAAGATCGGTCCCTTAATCTGTTTTACCAGAGCCTGAACTGCCAGATATTCAAGGACACGTTCTTTAACCTTATGTAATCCATAGTGATCTGCTTCAAGAATTTCTTCTGCTTTAAGGAGATCATGTCGATCCTTGGTTCCCTTTTGCCAGGGCAGTGACAACAACCATTCGATATAGTTACGGACGACTGTTGCTTCTGCCGACATGGGAGACATCATTTTTAATTTTCGCAACTCTGCTTGAGCTTTCTCAGTCGCCTCTTTGGACATTTTTTTCTTTTTGATCTGTTCTTCAAAATGGAGGATTTCCTGTTTAAATTCATCTTGTCCACCTAGTTCCTTCTGGATCGCACGCATTTGTTCATTCAGATAGTATTCTTTCTGACTGCGCTCCATTTGGCTTTTAACCCGACTGCGTATTCTTCTTTCTACTTGCAGAATTTCTATTTCTTGCTCAAGCAAAACCAGAATATGCTCCAGTCGCTGAGAAGGATCAATAATTTCAAGTACTTCCTGCTTATCAGCAATCGGAACTTGAAGATGTCCAGCTACAGTATCAGCCAAACGGGAAGGATCATCAATGCCAGCAATCGTAGCACTGACTTCTTGCGGAATCTTTTTACTCAAGCCGATATATACCTCAAAGCTCGTATTGATGGTACGAATCACCGCTTCAAGCTCTGAAGAATCTGCCATTGATTCTTCCATAGGCTCAACAACCGCCTGAAGCATGTCATCACTCGGGACAAAAGAATGCATCTGACCTCGCCAGCACCCTTCTACTAAAACCTTAACTGTCCCATCGGGGAGCTTGAGCAGTTGCACAACTTTTCCAACCGTGCCAACCCGATAAAGATCATCTTCTTCCGGGGCATCCACCTTAGGATCTTTCTGACTGATCAGAAAAATCATCTTATCGCCCTCAGATGCACTTTCAAGGGCACCAATTGACTGAGCTCTGCCGACGAATAAAGGCGCAACCATATACGGAAAAATAACGATATCCCTCAATGGCAGCAGGGGTAAAAGACGTGGCGATATGCTTACGGGGTGATCAATAGCGTCTGACATAAACTTTAGGCCTACAAAGTAAAAAGGAGCGCACTGTCAAATGACATATCTACGCTCCCGAATGGATTATTGGAGATTGAATAGCGTTAAGCACTTTCAGCGATGTCATAAAGAATGATTGGCTTGGTTCCCTTGGTAATCACTTCTTCGTTCAAGACAACTTCCTTAACTCGATCCTGTGATGGAATGTCGTACATGACATCAAGCATGGAATTTTCCAGGATTGAACGTAGTCCACGCGCACCGGTCTTGCGAGTCAAAGCTTCCTTAGCAATCGCAACCAACGCTCCATCGGTAAACCTCAGGTGGACATTTTCCATCTCGAAAAGCCGTTCATATTGCTTAACCAGTGCATTTTTAGGTTCATGGAGTATTTGGATAAGAGCTGCTTCGTCCAATTCACCAAGTGTGGCAATCATCGGGAGACGCCCAACGAATTCAGGGATCAAACCAAACTTGAGGAGATCTGCCGGCTGGACCTTGCCAAGCAACTGGCCAAGATTCTCTTCCTTAATAGAACGAACCTCAGCACCAAAACCCATGGTTTTAGAACTAATTCTCTTCGTGACAATCTTTTCCAAACCAGAAAATGCACCACCACAAATAAACAGGATATTTGTTGTGTCGACTTTAAGAAACTCTTGTTGTGGATGCTTGCGGCCGCCCTTGGGGGGGACACTTGCCGTTGTTCCTTCAATAATTTTTAAAAGTGCCTGCTGTACTCCCTCACCAGAAACATCACGGGTAATCGATGGCGACTCTGATTTTCTGGCAATTTTATCAACTTCATCAATATAAATAATCCCCTTTTGGGCTTTTTCCAGATCATAGTCAGCCGCTTGCAACAGGCTAAGGATGATATTCTCGACATCTTCACCAACGTAGCCGGCTTCGGTCAAATTAGTCGCGTCAGCTATAGCAAAAGGAACATCCAGAACCTTGGCTAGCGTTTGAGCCAGCAAAGTTTTGCCACTACCGGTGGGTCCCAGCAACAGGATATTGCTTTTCTGGATTTCTACATCATCTTTCTTTTCAGAAGCCTCAACGCGTTTATAATGATTATAAACTGCAACCGAGAGAACCTTTTTTGCCCGCTCCTGACCAATAACATACTCATCTAGAATATCTTTTATTTCGACCGGTTTGGGCAACTGCTTTGTTTTTGCATCAGATGTCTGATCAAGCCGTGATTCTTCGTCGATGATATCGTTACAAAGCTCAATACATTCATCACAAATATAAACCGTTGGGCCAGCGATCAGCTTCTTCACTTCATCCTGAGATTTACCACAGAAAGAACAGGTCAATTGGCTGTTTTCGTCCTTAGAGCTCACGTGTTAGACCTCCACCCTATCAATATTAAGGTTTTCTTTCGACAATGGAATCTATAATACCATAGCTGCATGCTGTTTTGCTATCCATGAAGAAATCCCGCTCGGTATCCGCTGAAATTACCGCCAAATCCTTCCCCGTATGCTTAGCCAGGATCCCGTTTAAAGACTCGCGCATCCGCAAAATTTCTTTCGCGTGGATGCTGATATCTGTGGCTTGGCCTTGAAAACCACCCAACGGTTGATGGATCATGATCCGGGCATTGGGTAAAGCAAAACGCTTTCCCGGTGCCCCAGCAGCAAGAAGGATAGCGCCCATGCTGGCTGCTTGTCCAACACAGATCGTCGAAACCGGGGCTTTCAAATACTGCATCGTATCATAAATGGCCATTCCAGCAGTCACAGCACCTCCGGGAGAATTAACATAGAGATGAATATCCCGATCTGGGTCCTCCGATTCAAGAAACAGTAACTGAGCAATAATCAGATTCGCCATATGGTCTTCAACCTCTCCCCCAAGGAAGATGATTCGGTCTTTCAGTAGGCGGGAATAAATATCATAAGCCCGCTCACCGCGACCGCTGTCCTCGACAACCATCGGCACCAGAGCCATATCAGGACTCCTCTTTTTCGCTGTCAACAGTGTCGTCTAACTCAGCTTGTTTCGGCTCAACCTCAGTAACGACGGCCTGATCGAGCAAAAATTTGGAAATTTTCTCCTGTAAAAGCTGCCCTTTCAATCCGTCCAGTGCCTGCTCATTCTCAAAATACTTTTGCACCTGCTCCAACGGGATGTCACTATCATCGGCAAAACTCTGCATTTTATGTTCGATGAGTGGTTCCTCAACAATAATTTTTTCCTGAGCGGCGATTGTATCCAGCAAAAGCTCTCCCTTGACCTGTGCAACTGCCATCTCGCGATAAGTTTTTGAGAAAGTTTCATCGTTCATCCCCAGCATTTCAAGGGTCATCCCCTGAGCCTTAAGCTTCTGGGTAAAACTATCTTTAAGATGGTGCAACTGATTCTCAATCATTCCTTCAGGAATTTCAAAAGGGTTATTGTCGATCAAAGCGCTCATCAGCTGCTCCTGCAATTGACCGTCAATCCGCTGTTTTTCCTGAACAATGGAATTTTCTTTAATTCTCTCCTTGAGTTCATCCAAATTTGCAGCATCAAGCTCTTTAGCCAGATCATCATCAATCTTTGGAATATTTTTTTCCTTGATTTCCTTTACCAGGACTTTAAAAACTGCCGGTTTGCCGGCGAGGTCTTTAGACCCATATCCGTCGGGGAAGGTCACTGTGACCTCTTTTTCCTCTTCACGTTTCATTCCCACCAATTGCGCTTCAAACCCTGGAATAAAACTATTGGAGCCGAGAGAGAGTTCAAAATCCTTAGCAGCACCATTCTCAAAGGCGGTATCGTCAATAAAACCTTCAAAATCGATAATGACCGTGTCCCCGTCACGAGCCTTCTTGCGACTGGTTACTTCAAGCTGGACCCGAGAATTGGCCATCTGTTCCAACTGTTGCTCCACAACGCTCTCATCAAAAGAAAACTTTTCCTTTTCAAGCTTCAGCTTGGTGTAGTCTTTAGCAATAATCTCTGGACGAACTTCCACTTCCGCCTCATAGCTGAAAGTTTTCCCTTCTTCAATCTCTCCAGAGTGAACAATTTCAGGCTGTGAAACCGGTTCAATCTTATGTTCCAGTAAGGCCTTATAGAGACTGTTGTTAATCAAAGGCCCAGCAGCATCGTATTGAGCCCTGGGGGCATAGTGTTGTTCCAATACTTTCCGTGGAATTTTCCCCTTACGAAAACCTTTGATATCTGCAGTCTTGGCAATTTTCTTGTACGCATTCTCAATTTCAGCAGCAACAGCATCAGCTGTTAGCTCAAGAATAAGCTTTTTTTTGATCGGACTCAGAACTTCTACAGTTACATTCATCATTTTTCCTTCCTGATTTTTTAAAATTAACGTGAAATCTAGAATTATGTAAAACTTGAAAGCCACGAAGGACTATAATTTGAATGGTGCGAGAGGGGGGACTCGAACCCCCACATCATAGGATACTGGTTCCTAAGACCAGCGCGTCTACCAATTCCGCCACTCTCGCAAAACACAAGCATAAGTAACGATGCTCACCTGCCAAACCCACCCGGTCAACGGGCTAACTGGGTACGGAAGGTGAGCATAGTTTATAATGGGGTGAGTGAAGGGGCTCGAACCCTCGACAACCTGAGTCACAGTCAGGCACTCTACCAACTGAGCTACACCCACCAGAAAAACCACGTTATGTTACGGAAACTATCAGTTTTTGTCAAATTAAAAAATGGTGCGCCAGGAAGGATTCGAACCCTCGGCCTACGGATTAGAAGTCCGTTGCTCTATCCAACTGAGCTACTGGCGCACAAGCCGAAGAAAGTAATTTAACGCTCATACCTTCACAGGAGGCTGCGTTTCTAGCA
>JAQIBX010000167.1 GCA_027858895.1 Desulfuromusa sp.
CTGCAATTTGCTCAGGAACCAGGCAACCTGCAACATACATTTCTTCATGAAGTCGCCCATGCCTGTGATCATCTGAGCCGCAAACATGGACATCAACCTTATCGGCGGGCACATGGTTCTTCCTGGAAGGTTTGGGCAAAGGCACTGGGAATTTCAACTCAATGTTGTGGTGAAAGTGAGGCGGTTAGAGCACTCCATCAACAACGGTTGAAACTGGTGGCCGTTTGCCAGAAGTGCGGTATTGAATTTCATCGAGTCAGACGTTTGAATAGAAACAGAACCTATACGCATAATCAATGTGGTGGAAAAATCCAGAGGCTCTGATAGTTCAAGGGACATTGTTGCTCCTCTTCGCCTCAGCGTTAAAATCTTTGACTTTAAGGATAAATTCTAGCCAGAAATTCGGCAGTACAGGCTGGTTTTTCCTCTCCCTCAATCTCTATAATGATCAAATAACAGATTTGTACTGACCCTTTGACTTCCTCTGCAGATTGAATGGTTGTTTTTGCTCGAATGGTTGCCCCAACTTTAACCGGTGCCGGAAACCGAACCCGGTTCAAACCGTAATTGACCCGGTATTTCATCTGTGGATAGTTTTTCTGGAAGAAATCGGGGTGATTACTTTCCGTCAGATATGGAAGTAGGGACAGGGTTAGATAACCATGCGCGATGGTTGAGCCGTAAGGGGATTCTTTTTCTGCCCGCTCTGGATCGATGTGAATCCATTGTTGGTCACCGGTAACTTCAGCAAACTGGTCGATCCGTTGCTGGTCAATTTTCAACCAGGGGCCGACGTGGATTTCCTGCCCGATTTGTACTTCAAGTAATTTCAGAAACTCGACAATGTGATTGTTTTTGTCCATAAGTCAGAGTTCCTTGAGAAAATCGAGAACCTGCTGCGGATGTTCTGCGGCTTTTTTGACTATTGGCCAATGCTTCAGGACGGTTCCATCGGTAGCAATCAGCACCGTCGAACGGATACAGCCCATACTGACTTTGCCATAGTTTTTCTTTTCGCCCCAAGCGTCGTAATCCTGCAACATAACTTTGTCGGGATCGGAAAGAAGGGTGAATGGTAGATTGAATTTGCTGATGAATTTATCGTGTGCTGTCAGACTGTCTTTACTGACCCCGAGCAGGTTGATATCCAGCGCCTGCAGTTCATTGTACATCTCAGCAAAAGCGCAAGATTCTTTGGTGCAGCCGGGTGTGTTATCTTTGGGATAAAAGTAAACGATCAATATTTTTCCGGCATAATCGTGCAGTTTATGCGTTTTTCCGTCACTTCCGATCAGAGTAAAATCGGGAGCCATTTGCCCTTCTTTAATTGCCATTGTGTTATTCCTCCATCTGCTGATCAGGGGCTTCGAGTAGTTTGTGGAGTTTCTCAAGCTTCTTTTGTACCGACTCTTTGACCCGTTCAGTGCCAAACATCCAGGTTAACTGGCCAAGCATCAGAGTAACATCAGCCAGCTCATCGATAACGGCTTGCTGGTTAACTTTGCCCCGGCGGAAATGTTTCAGTGCCGCAATCAGCTCAGCACATTCTTCAACCGTTTGATCATATTGGGCGTCCTCTCCCCATCTATCTAACGTTTTCTGGTAGAGTTGTTCCATCTGCATGGATATCCTTTGTGGCTAGAAAAACTGGTATGTAACTAAAAAGGCCGCCAATCCGGCAGCCTTTCCAATCTGAAATAGGTGAAAATCAGGCTGTATCGGGCCGTTCTTTTTGCAGAAAGACCGCTAGTTTTTCTTCAACCATGGTTAGATGTTTCAGCATCCATTCACGGGCTCGTTCCGGGTCGCGCTGTTCAATTGCTTCAAGAATCTCACGATGGTGGTTAAGAAGTTGCTCGATGTAGCCCTCCTTGTTGTAAAACTCACCTAGTGCAACCATAATCGTGGTTTGAAACAGTTTCTGAATCGTATTGAGAACATGTATCTGCAGGGTATTATGCGTTGCGGCAGTGATAGTCAGGTGGAACTGGAAATCGATTTCGGGATCCCAGCCGCCTTCTTCGGCTTGTTCTTCCATAATGGTGTAGAGTTCACGCAACCGGTCAAGTTCAGGTTTTTCAGCCCGCTTGGCAGCCAGGTATGCCGACCATGTTTCCAATCCGATGCGGACTTCGGTCAACGCATGCAGCATCCGCGGATCACGTCGCTCAACCATGCTGGCAAGTGGGTCGGCCATGGTGACATCTGCCAGTGAGCGCACGTAAGTCCCGCCACCCTGCCGCGATTCTAGAAATCCCATCGCTTCAAGAACCATAATTGCTTCTCTGACTGAGGGGCGGCTCACGCCTAAAAAAGTCGCCAGATCACGTTCTGATGGGATTCGTTGGCCGGGTCCTAGATCGCCTCGAGAGATCAACTCTTTGATCTGGTCAACAATCTCTTCAGAGAGTTTTTTGGGGCGGATCGGTTTGAATACTGTAGTCATTATATTCTTCTCCATGATTTATTTTGGTAAGACCTTTTATCATGGTGGTAGATTTAAGACAAGATAAGGAGTTGTAAATATAACCAAAAGCAGTTTGCTGCCGCAGGTAAGAATGGTGCGGTAGATATTCCTGAGAGAGCTTTTGAAATGCTGGTCAGACCACTTAATTACTCTTTTGTTTTGTGGGTACGCCGAAAACGTTTAAACCAGATTTGAAATTCTTTTTCTTCGCTCTCCATTTCAAACGCATTAATCAGTCCCCGCGCAATTGATACTGCAACAGCGCGATTACGGAGATTGAAAGAATCGCCAATTTTTTCACTCTGAAACTGTTCCTGATCAATATCCAGCTTGTTGTAGAGGGAATTGAGACGGCTTTGTACGCCACGGCGAGACAGATAGCGGCGTTGGGCAATTAAATTGTCGGTCAAGCCTAACGATATATCGAGCAGGGCTTCATACTCGATGTCGGACAGTGCCGTTAAACTGTGCCCAACCCGACCTTGAACTTTCCGCACTTCTGGCTCGATCCAACATTGTTCATCCAGTAGAACAGTGCGGATTGCAGAAGAAATCCGTTCTCTTGGACTCGACTTAAGGATGTAGCCATAAACGGTTTCCTGGGGGACAATTTTTACCAGGGCACGGACATACATCTCATCTTTGAATTGACTCCAGAAGACAATCCGCGCCTCCGGTTGTTTTTCCCAGAGGTCTTGAGCAAAATCGACACCATTCATTTCCGGCATCTGAATATCGCTGATGACCAGGGGATTGCTGCGCGATAAACCTATTTCCAGTGCTGCACTGCCGTTGGAAGCTCGAGTGATATTGACGGGTTCATCCCATTCACTGATCAATTGTTTGAGAAATTCAAAATCTTTGGGATTGTCTTCAGCTATCAGAATATCTAAGGGTTGCATACCTTCTCCTGAATCAGATTTCACAAGGCAGGGTGAGTTCAAAACGGGTGCCGCTGGAAAACCGTGACGGCTTCCAGTCGACTTCTGCAGCAATAGCTTTGGCTCGTTCGCGAATATTGTTTAATCCGCGGCCGTTGCTCCGACTAGTTTCTTCCGGTAGCCCATTGCCATTGTCCTCAACCGACAAAACAAGGGTATTCTCACGCATCTCCAAACTGACTTCATAACGGCTGGCAGCGGCATGTTTAATAACGTTTTGAATCGCTTCAATGGCGATCCGATAGAGGGTCAATTGTTTTAGCCGGCCAAGATCCAAATTGTCCACCTTTGGGTCGATATGGAGGTGATACTCGGGGAGTTCATCTGCATCGCAATGTTGTTCCAGGTGGGCTTCTATCGCAGCTCCCAAACCAAGGATATCAAGGGTTTGCGGATGCAGATTATTCATAATTTCACGCAGGTTGGCAATCGCCCGCTCCAAGTCATATTCAAGCTTTTCGGTTTTCCCCTGAACGGTTTTATCCGCTACGTCAGTCGACAATTTTTGTAATCCGCGTAAAATAGTAGAAAGATCGGACAGTGATTGGTCATGAAGATCCATGGCAATCCTGCGGCGCTCTTCCTCGGCTCCTTCAAGTAGCTTTTCCGCCCCAACGACCCGAATCAGACGTTTGGTCATGCGGTTGATAGATACTGCCAATGCGTCTAGTTCATCGCGGATTCGATCTGGTGCCGGAGGTATTTCAAGTTTGCCATCGGCAATGCTTACGGC
>JAQIBX010000037.1 GCA_027858895.1 Desulfuromusa sp.
CGCAGCGGCCAGGGTGATTTACGCTCGGAACTGGTTTTGACCGCGCAGCGATTTCTTGGTGTTCCCTATCGTTGGGGTGGAGAGGATCGCAACAACGGGTTTGATTGCAGCGGCCTCACCATGGTCAGCTATCGCTTGAACGGCTTAAATTTACCGCGTAATTCACGCGCCCAGTTCCAAGCTGGTAAATTTGTTGCTAAAAAAAATCTACAGCGGGGAGATCTGGTGTTTTTTGCCACCCAAGGGGGAACGCGAGTGACCCATGTGGGGATGTATATCGGCAGTGGCAAGTTTGTCCACGCTCCGCGAACCGGAAAAACCGTGCGGGTGGCCAAACTGTCAAACAGTTTTTTTCGGAAAACCTACGTTGGTGGAAGAGCCTATCTGTGATGGCTTAGCCATCTTTATTGCTTTTTGCGAGTGCATCATCTGTAGTGACACGATTAAATTTTCTTATGTCTATAGCGATAACATATTGATAAATCGAACTATAGTGATTTGAAGTTATTAGCATTGCTAATACTGGTATAAAAACTTTGTTCTTCCCTCAAAGGCCAAGATATGTGATTTTGTAGCGTTGCGGAGATTTTAACTATTGAGCCAATAGTTATTGATTTTTTATTAAATATTTATTATATTGAGAGAGCTACCATTTCTGAGCGGTGTGGTAGGACGAGCAGAGAAAAATAGTTTAGCGTAATTTCTAAGGGAGTTTGGTGATGGAAACAGGCCGAGTTTTAGTTGTTGATGATGAAAATCTGGTTTGTTGGTCATTAGCTAAAATGCTTAAACGTATCGGTCATTTGGTTGAGATTGCAAATACTGGTGCAAATGCCCGCCTTAAATTAGAAAGCTTCAGTCCCGATCTGGTTATTCTGGATGCGTCCCTTCCCGATGTTGATGGTCTACAGTTTTTAGAAGAATGTAAGGCCAAAGACAATAACCTGCTGGTTATCATCATGACCTCAAGTTTTCATTCTGATCTAGCTTTTCAAGCCTTCAGCCTGGGGGCAGATGACTATATTGGTAAGCCTTTTAATATCGACATGGTCGAGCAGTCGGTGCATAAAATATTCGTCAAAAAAAATCTGGTCAAGGATGTTGGCCTTCCGCAAGCTAAGCTCAGAAAAAAATATGAACAGGATCAACTCGTTGGTAACTGCCCTTCGATGGTTGAACTTTTTAAAATAATGAACACCTGTGCACAACAGGACTGTAAGACGATACTGGTGCTGGGAGAAAGTGGGACAGGCAAAGAATTAGTCTCCCACGGTATTCATAACCTGAGTGCCCGTAAAGAGGCCCCCCTCATTGAGGTTAATTGTGCGTCCATTCCCGAGAATCTTCTGGAAAATGAATTGTTCGGGCATGAAAAAGGTGCTTATACCGATGCCGGAACCCGGGAAGTAGGAGTATTTGAGCAGGCAGAAGGCGGAACCGTATTTCTAGATGAGATTGGCGATATGCCGCTGAATATGCAGTCCAAAGTCCTTAAAGTTATTGAAAACAGGAAGTTTCGACGACTGGGCGGCGCAAAAGATATTGCCACCGATGTCCGGATTGTTGCAGCGACCAATCAGAATCTATCCACCATGGTAAGTGAGGGAACCTTCCGTGGTGATTTGTTCTACCGGTTGAATATGATGTGTATCACCTTAATCCCGCTACGTGAGCGCAAAAAATGTATTCCGAGTATGGTTGAATATTTTATTGATCGCCTCAATAGCGAGTATGGTCGATCCGTTGAAGGTATCTCCAGCGAGGCGTTGAGAGTGTTGATGGCTCATAACTGGCCAGGAAATGTTCGGGAATTGCGCAATTCCCTGGAGCGGGCGATGATGCTGGAGAAGGGTAAGATTTTATCGACAGACCATATCTGCGTGTTCCCCGGATCCGAAAAAGACAGACCGGAAGGTTGTCACTTCGGCTGTTCCGTCCCTGCGGCATCCACAATCTACCTTCCTGCAGGAGGGATCAGTATTGAAGAGGTGGAAAAAGAATATATCAAACAAGCCTTATCTCGCTATGATGGCAATCAAACCAAGGCGGCCAAATGTTTGGGGCTGACTCTCGATACCCTTCGCTACCGGCGCAAAAAATTTGGTTTAGAAAAATACCCTGAAACACCCCCAGATATTTCTACTTTGGCAGCTGAAAGTGCAGATCAGGATTCCTCCCAGGTCTTCCCCGGATAACAAAAGTCATTTTTTCTGCTAAAGGATCACAGCAATGAGATGTTCATTTCGTATTGTTAAGATAACAGTCTTAAGTTGCTTAATGATTCTGACCAGTCTGTTCTTTATTGCCGACTCTTTTGCAGAAACCTGTACTACCAGCGATTGCCATGCTGATATCTCGCAAATGGTCAACAACCATTCTCCCGTTGCCGAAGGCGATTGTTCCAGTTGCCATGAGCAGGTGCAGGAACAACATCCATTAGAAAAAGGTAGCAGTTTTCAATTGGTCGAAACAGGTTCGAAGCTCTGCTACCAGTGTCACGATAAATTTGGTAGAAAGCTGACCGTTCATTCTCCTGTCGCTGAAGGGGGCTGTCTTGATTGCCACAACCCACACGGTTCAAATGCAGGCCGGTATTTGTTGCCGGTCGACCATAATCTGACAGAGCTCTGTACCCAATGCCACGATTCCGAACTTTTTACCAACAAAGTTGTCCATGGTCCGGCTGCCAGCGGAGCCTGCACTCAATGCCACAACCCTCACGAAGCCAATCAGCCTAAATTGCTGAATAAAAAGCCACAAGAGCTTTGTACTGGCTGTCATGTTGAGTTTGCCGAGGGTATGGCAAATTCACCGGTGGTTCATGCTGCGGTTAAAGAGTCAAGTTGTACCGCCTGTCACAACCCCCATAGTGCGCCGGCGGCGAAATTGTTACAGAAAGATATCGAATCCCTTTGTATGGATTGCCATGGCGATGTCGGGCGGATGGCCCAAAAAGCCAAGGTTAAGCATGCGGCCCTGTATCGTCCGGAAAAATGCAGCGCCTGCCATGCGGCGCACTTTTCTCAATATCCAGCATTGCTATCGATGCCTGAGCAGGATGTTTGTCTGTCATGCCATGGGCAGGACGATTACAGCAAATCGAAACCGTTGAACAATATTGCCAAAGAGATCGAAGGCAAGGCGCTTCTCCATGGCCCGTTACAGGATGGGAACTGTTCCGCCTGTCATAATCCACACGGTTCAGATCATACCCGGTTGCTCAAGGGGGCCTATCCAAAAGGTTTCTACCAGCCGTATACAAAAGGCAGTTATGATTTCTGTCTGGAATGTCACGACAAGAACCTGCTTCGTTTTGCCGAAACGACTATCTATACTGATTTCCGTAATGGTAAGCAGAATCTTCACTTCCTACATGTCTCCGATAAATACAAGGGCCGCAGTTGCCGTGCCTGCCATGAACCGCATGCTGCTGACCTGAAAAAGTTGATGAGTGAAAAGGGTACCAAGTTTGGTGACTGGCGCATTCCGACCCGCTTTATCAAAACTGAAACCGGTGGCAGTTGTTCTCCCGGTTGTCATCAGACCTATGAGTATGACCGTGACACTCCGGTCGATTATCAAAAATAGTTCTTTCCTTTGATTACGCCCCTTTCCGTTGCGGCAAGGGGTGGTTATATAACCTCCTGTGTCTCTCATGAGGGCATATCACCACCCACGCAAATTGGTTCCCTTTCTACGCACCTCCCATATATAGAAAAAAATGCTTTACTTTACGGTAGGTTTCACCATTCAGGTTAAATTATGATAAATTCTCTTTATTGGCACCGAATTTGCTCATTAGAAGGGTAAATTATCATATACTTGGTATCAACTGCAGCCGAAAGGAGTTTTTTCAGATTTGGTCAAAAGAAAGTTTATGAGGTGTCAATTAACCACAGTATGCTGCCACATGCTGTAATTTACGGGAGGTAAAAAAATGAGAACAACAATGACATTAATTTTAGCGGTCCTTTTGAGTTTGGGTTTTGCTGTTACGTCTTTTGCACTATCGGTAGAAACAGGGGCGCACAATTTGAGTAACAGAGCCCTCACTGAGACAACTGCAAACACAGAGATTTGTATCTACTGCCACACGCCACACCAGGCCCAAACTGATTCGGACTTTGATTACAATCCGCTCTGGAATATGGCCGCAACGCAGGTAGTTTACGCCTCTTATTCCACCACTACATTTGATGGAACGATGGATACAGATGTTTTGACTGGCCCGTCCCGACTTTGTATGAGTTGCCATGATGGAACAATTGCTGTCGACAATGCCATTACTGGCGAATCAGATCCTCTAGGTGGTGACAATTATATTAAAGCAGGAAAATTGATTGGTGGTGGTGGTTCACTGGCTAGCGACCATCCTATTGGCTTTGACTACACCACTTCTGTTACTGCTACACCTGCTGAAATTGCCGGAACGTCAGTAGCCATGGGCTCAGGTGAAATAGGGGACTATCTTTTTGGAGGAACAATCATGACCTGTGCCACCTGCCATGATGTTCATGATAATGCCAATGGCTCCTTTCTGCTGGTAGCAAATGACGATTCCGACTTGTGCCTGACCTGCCACCTCAAATAGTTTAGAAAATTTCAGTTTAAAAAAGCCGCCATCTATTGGCGGCTTTTTTTAGGTTAACAACATAGCAGTACTCAAATCTGGTTTTTGCTTGCCGAGTATTATTGTTCTATTGTAGATTCCTGACAGCGAATGGTTAACTATCCTATTGATATTTGTGGATATTTTATGTGGCCGAAGATATAACACCATGGCTTTAGCCTCGGATTAATGAGTCTTTTTCTCGGCTGTCGCTGTTTTTGCATGTGACGGCGGGGCTTCAGAACCCCAGGGTTGCCCCGGGCATCTATTTTTTTGATCAACTACTACTTCACGGAGTGAGTCTAATGCGCTTTATTTTTCTGCTTTTTGGAATCGCATCACTTGTATCTGCTTGTGCTCCGACGGTCCAGATCAAACAGTCGGAACAAGTATTTTTCCCACCGGCACCCTCTCCGCCGCGGATACAATTCCTGTTGGGGATCGGAGATTCCCGCGACATAGAAGGTACAGATGCAGAGATATCTTTATTCTCTTTAAATACAGTGCAAAATGAAGAACTGAAAACGTTCAGCAAACCCTATGGCATTACAGCGAATGGCAGCAAATTCTATGTGTCGGATACAATTGCTGGCACTGTTGCCGAGATTGATTTGAAGCAAAAAAGCTTTGTTTGGCTGAAGGGAAATTTCGGTCCGGGAAAATTAAAAAAACCAATTAACCTGACAGTGGATCGAAATGGGATCCTCTATATTGCCGACACAGGACGCAAACAGGTGCTCTCTTATGATGCCGAAGGTAATTTCCTAAAAGCTTATAGTGCTGGCTATGATATGAAGCCTGTTGATGTTGCAGTCGATACTCGAAGAGTTTACGTTCTGGACATGTTGCGGCATAAAATCCTGGTTTTCAATAAAGCCAGCGGTGAACTGATCGAAGGGCTTGGACAGGAGAGCGACAACCCACGAGAACGGCTCTATCTGGCGACCAACATGAGCCTAACGGACCAGGGTATATTTTATGTCGCTAATGCAGGAAGCGGTTCTATTATTAAACTCGATCGAGATGGGCATGTGTTGGGTTCTTTCGGCAAGATGGGCGATGGGTTTGGCCAGTTTGGCCGTCCCAGAGGGGTAGCTTTTGACAGTAAAAAACGCTTCTATGTTGTCGATGCCGCCCATCAGAATGTTCAGTTGTTTAATGAGGAGGACCGTTTGTTGATGTTTTTCGGTGATCCGGGCCTGCCGACAGGTTCGCTAAATGTTCCGGCGGGGATCGCTGTGACGGATCAAGATCTTGACTTCTATCAGCAATTGGCAGCCCCTGGGTTTGATCTGGAGCAGGTCATTCTGGTCGTCAATCAGGTCGGGCGGTATAAAATCAATATTTATGGGCTTGGAAAGCAACAGGGGGTCGATTACGAAGCTTATTACCGTGAAGCTGTTGAAAAATCGCGCAAGACTGATGGAAATCGAACTAAGATAAAATAGTAGCGATTAAAAAGTTCAAGAAAAAGACAAGGGGATTCTCGTGCCCGAAAATGGACATCGCCACGATAGTAAATGCCAAAGGTTCTTCGTCTGGATGAGACTACTTGCGATTGTG
Source organism: Desulfuromusa sp. (assembly GCA_027858895.1). GTDB lineage: Bacteria > Desulfobacterota > Desulfuromonadia > Desulfuromonadales > Geopsychrobacteraceae > Desulfuromusa. The sequence goes on from JAQIBX010000037.1 coordinate 6,173, forward strand.
TTTTTGCTCTGTTTTTCTCTCGCCAGCTGTGGTGATCCAGTTACCAATCACAAAATCCTCAGCACTATCTTTGATGGGGTTCCTTCTCTTCCCCCTGCGGGTGAAATGTGTAACGAATATTATCAGGAGCGGGTTGCCGCAGAAGTTGCAGGTCAAGACATGACAGCTGGGGAAGCTGCTTCTCTTAAAAACAAGGGGTCGTCCCATAAACCTTACGCAGAGAAAAAATGCCGCGATTGTCACTCTAACGATAAGAATGTAAATGCCGGGTTAATTTCCCCGAAGCGGGAGCTCTGTGTCGTTTGTCATATAGATTTTATCAAAGGGAGCAATGTCCACGGACCGGTTGCGGTGGGTGATTGTTTGGCTTGTCACCTTCCTCATAGCTCCCAATACCCGTCCTTGCTGAAAGAGGATCCGGATAGCGTCTGCGCTATTTGCCATCAGGAATCACGTCTTGCTGCAGCCATGCATGACCGCTTTGTGGTGAAAACAATCAGCTGTGGTGAATGTCATGATCCGCATGCGGGAGATGCCCGCTATTTTCTGAAATAGTGTCGTCCATTGCGGACATTGTACGGAGTGCCTTGGGAGATGGGGATCGGGATCATGTTGCTCTATCGGTTGATACAACAGAAACCATCCCGTTATGCTGCCCCGATCATGCTGTTATTATGCAGTTTTTTTCTGCTGCCTTTTCCTGCTGAGGCAGCGAGAAAAAAAGTTATTTTTCAGCTCTCCAATTTTCGCCACTGGGCAGAACTCGAATACGAATACACCGGCAAGAGTTACAGTAACGATACCAGTGCAGATCGTTATTCACAGGACCATGAACTTTCGGAGATCTATCACCTGGATATTGATTACGTCATCCTTGATCGTGACCTGGCCAATGGCCGTCTGACTGTGGATCTGGGTCTGGATCAGGCTTATGAGAATGAAAGCGGAGGGGGTGCTCACGGTGGTAGCTGGGACGGATTTAACGGTGAATATCTGTTTGACCTGAGCGCTTTTGAACGGCGTTTTTCCCCAATCAGCATGATGTCTAGCTTGACCCAGGAACGGATCACTGCTCCTTTTACTGATAATTACGATCAAACCCGACAGGCGCTTTCTGCCGCTATTGCTTTGCGCGGCAATTTTCTGCCAACGCGCTTGAGTTACCGTTATGATACGACAGAAACTTCGGGTTTGGCGATCGACCGGACGCAGGTCACAGAAGAATTTGCTCTCAGTGCCAGTTCTTCTTTCGGTGAGTTCAGTGAAACGCGACTCTATGCTGAAACAAGCAGCCGCAGCACCGATCTTTCAGATACGGCTCTTTCATCAACCCGGACCGATACCGATGAAGTGGAACTCTACAATCTGCTCCGCTGGGGATCGCTCAGGAAAAAGAGCTCCCTGAATTCACGCTATCGCTTTGTTGAGGATAGCGGAACTTCGGAACGACGAACCCACATATGGGATGAAGACCTCAACCTGCAACTTGGAGAGGCATTGTCCACAGAATTTTCTTATGGGTATCGGGCAGATGAATCGCCGAACCAGGAACAACTGCAACATAGCGGTGAGGCCTCGATTGAACACCAACTGTTTGATAGTTTGACAACACGGCTGGGATACAGTGTTAATCAAACCGACTATCTAAGTGGTGAAGAACAAAACTGGCAATCTCAGGCCAGCTTGACCTACACAAAAAGCCTGCCCCGTGAGAGCCGTTTGAACATGTCATACAGTTACCGTTATGGCGAGATCGACAGAAATCTGCTGGATCAGCAACTGAAGATTATTGATGAAGGTTTTAGTGTCAATGTCTTTCTGGCAGATTTTCTGGAGCAATTGGATATTATTCCTGAAAGTATCATGGTTTATAATGCTGATCGTTCAATTGTCTATGCTCTGGATACGGAATACCGCATCAATATCATCGGCAGACGCACCGAACTGGAAATCATTGGCGGCGGCATTGTTGCTGGCGATACTCTTTCAGTCGACTATCTTTATCGGGTGAATAACTCCATTAAATATTCCACCACTGGACATTCTCTGTCCACTTCTTTAGGCATGTTTGGCCAACGTTATCGGCTTTATGGCAGTTTAAGCCAAACCGATCAGAGCCTGCTTGCCGGGGTTGTTAATGTCTCGCCATTGACGCAGCAGACTTATGCTCAGGTCGGCATCGAGGGAAATTTTGACCGGGTTTCTTTAGGCACCAGTTATCTCTATCTGGATTCAACTCTCAGTACCGATAAAACTGCTGAAGCCTTCGTGAA
>JAQIBX010000059.1 GCA_027858895.1 Desulfuromusa sp.
CGTCCTTTGCGCCTTGAGAGAGCGAAGCGAACGGGCGTGAGAAAGATTGTGAACATTTATCTCCCCTTGCCCATTAGTGGCTATTCTTAAATCGACTGGAGTGTTGTGCATAACCAGAAAAGATTAATTGACAGACTCTTTGTGGCAAGGTACAACAACGCCCTTTCCCAAGGAGACCAGATGTCAAACAAGCAATTTTCTGCAGGTGATCATATCACCTCCAAATGTACAAAATGCAAAGACACAACTAACCACACGGTCGTTGCTATGGTTGGCGATAAAGTTGCCCGGGTAGAATGCAACACCTGTGGCGGAATTCACAATTATCGTAATGTGGCAGAAAAAAAGCCAATCAGCAGAAGCAAGGCAAGCAGCCCCAAGCCCGCAAAAACCACTAAAATAGAAACAGAGTGGGAAAACCTGTTGAATGATGCTGACCCTGCTGATGCCACCCCTTACAGCATGCAGATGCCTATAAAACCCGGGGCGTTAATTCAGCATCCAAGCTTCGGCCTTGGTCGCGTCATCGACACCATCCAGCCAAACAAGATGGAAGTCTACTTCCGCAGTGGGGTCAAACTGTTACGCTGTTCCATCGCGTAATTTTTGTCTGGAATGAATTGACAAGCCCACGCGCTTGCTGTTTATTGTTAGCAAGTTTTTCCCACAAGCGCTCATCAGGTATCAACAACTATGTCCAGATCTGATCACAAAAGCGCTGGATTCATTCTGACTCTGGCTGCACTGATCATTATTATTGCCGGGCTTAAAACCGCTCAGGCCCTTCTGGTTCCTTTTCTCCTCGCTTTTTTTATCTCGATCATCTGTGCCGGTCCTTTCTACTGGTTACAACAGCGTAAAGTTCCAGCTCCACTTGCCCTGTTCCTGGTCATCAGTGTTGTCATGCTGGGAGGACTGATTGTCGTGACGCTGATCGGCACTTCGGTCAATGATTTCACCAATGAGCTTCCCGTCTATCAGGAGCAGTTAAAGGTCCAGACTCTAGCCCTGTTTGACTGGCTGGACAAGCTGGGGATCAAGATTTCAAAACAAATATTGCTTGAACATTTCAATCCAGGGGCACTCATGCAATCAGCTGCCAGTATGCTGGCAACAGCGGGGGGAGTGTTGACCAACTCCTTTCTCATTCTACTAACGGTAATTTTCATCCTCTTTGAAGCTTCCGGCATGCCGAACAAATTGCGGGCCGCTCTTCCAGATGCCGATTCATCCCTGGCCTCCTTTGAAAAATTCTCGACCAGTGTCCGCCAATACCTGGTAATTAAAACCCTGGTCAGCCTCGGGACTGGTCTGGTGGTCACTGTTGGGCTACTGCTGCTCGGTCTTGACTATGCACCGTTGTGGGGAATGATTGCTTTTCTGCTCAACTATGTGCCGAATATCGGTTCGATTATTGCCGCAGTTCCAGCCATTCTGCTGGCAATCGTACAATTGGGACCTCTCTCTTCTTTTTTGGTTGCTGCTCTTTACATCATCACCAATGTGGTTATGGGAAATGCCGTTGAACCACGCCTGATGGGGCAAAAACTTGGCCTTTCGGCGCTGGTCATTTTCATTTCTTTAGTTTTTTGGGGTTGGGTTCTCGGCCCGGTCGGGATGCTGCTGTCAGTTCCATTGACGATGGTGGTCAAAATTGCCTTGGAAGTGAATGAATCGACCCACTGGATGGCGATTCTTCTCAGCTCTGACGTTTCGGCCAAAGCAATCGCTGAAGATTGATAGCTCACCAGCTCTTAACTCATCAAGATTAAAATCTGCCACCCCCCTCTGAACCCCTATGGAGGATCTCTTGCTCTACAGACCTTTTGGCAAAACCGGTAAAAATATTTCTGTGATCAGTTTTGGCGGAATGCGCTTTTCCGAGCCAAAAGATTTGCAGAAAAGCTCTGAATCCCTTCTTCATGCACATGACAAGGGGATCAATTATTTCGATACTGCCCCCATCTACTGTGGTGACCGGAGTGAGGACATTTTCGGCCATGCCTTGCGTCAACTGCCGCGAGAGAGTTTCTACGTCTCGACAAAATGTAGCCGGCCCAATGGAGCTGACCTACGCAAAAGCCTTGAACGCAGTCTGCAGCGATTAGGTGTGGAACAGATTGACTTCTTCTATATCTGGCATCTGATGACGCCAACAGATTGGGAACAGCGGAAACAGGGAGGAGCGGTGGAAGCGGCACTCCAGGCTAAAGAAGAAGGATTGATTGGCCACCTGCTCTGTTCCTCACATATGGAGGGAGAAGGTCTGGCCCAGGTGCTTGACGATAAAATCTTCGAAGGTGTTTTACTCGGCTACAACGCCATCAATTTCCCTTACCGCCGTGCCGCCGTAGAACAAGCCGGGAAGCAGGGAATCGGAGTTGTCACAATGAATCCACTGGGTGGCGGTCTGATTCCGCAAAATCCGGAGCGCTTTGCATTCCTCAAAACAGCAACAGCAAACGACGTCGTCAGTGCCGCATTGCAGTTCAACCTGTCCCACCCTGCCATCACAACAGCATTGGTTGGCTTTTCCAACACGCAAGAGATTGATCAGGCGGTCGCGGCAGCCGATAACTTTGTCCCCTATAGTGAAGCGCAGCAACAGCAACTTCAGGACAATGTTGAAACAGCCTTCGACGGACTCTGCACCGGCTGTGGTTATTGTCTCCCCTGCCCCGTCGGCATCCCGATCCCCAAATACCTGGACAGCTACAACCAGCTGATTCTGACAAATGGCGACCAACAAGCAGTCCGGGATCGCTACCGCATGCACTGGAATATCACACCCCAGCAGGCCAAAGAATGTATCCGCTGCGGTGGCTGTGAAGAACGCTGCACCCAACATCTACCGATCATGCAACGATTGGCAGAACTGCCTGACTGACCCAGCACAGTGGAAAGACTGTTGTGGAGCTAACAGGCGTTAAACCAGATCGTACTTTTTGACCTGATAGCGTAATACGTCGTAGCTGACCTTGAGTAATTTTGCCGCTTTGGTCATATTACTGCCGGTCCTTTCTAATGCCAGACGCAGCAGTTCCTTTTCAACCTCTTCCAAAGATATCCCATCATCAGGCAACACAATATGGAATTTCTGCCGCCGCTCCGTCGAGACAACTGTTCTGCCTCCGATATCCAATGGCAGGCGCTCAGAAGTCAGCTCTTCCATATCTTCCATCACAACGCAACGTTCAATAACATTCCGCAGTTCTCGAACATTGCCGGGCCAGTCGTATGCCAGTAGAAGTTTTTCAGCATCTTTCGCAATAGTTTCAACCGGCATCTTAGAATATCTTTTTGCGAAAGATTTCAAAAAATGCCGAGCTAACAGGAGAACATCCGAATCGCGATCCTTTAATGGCAAAATATCAACAGAAAAAGAGCTTAAACGATAATAAAGATCTTCCCTGAAAGCGCCATCAGAGACGAGCTTCTTCAGGTTTCGATTGGTGCAGGCAATAATGTTGACATCAATCGGCAGATCGACTTTCCCTCCAACCCGGCGGACCGTCCTTTCCTCTAGAACCCGCAGTAATTTACCCTGCAAGTCCGGACGCATATCGCCGATTTCATCTAGCAAAAGGGTGCCCCCGTCGGCAAGCTCAAACATCCCTTTTTTATCCGCTTTTGCGTCAGTAAATGCACCCTTGACATGGCCAAACAACTCCCCCTCAATCAGATTCTCCGGAAGTGCTGTACAGTTGATGGCAATATACGGAACATTTTCAAGATCAGCTTGGTTACCAAATCGCCAATGATGAATATTCCGTGCCAGAACCTCTTTTCCGGTGCCTGATCGACCGGTAATCAGAACTGTTGCGACTCCAGCCTCAGCAATCTTGCGGGCATCGTTTAGCACCTTCATGATACCTGGAGAAGCGCCGATAAAAACCTGCTCGGATGCCGCGTTCTTCGCCTGTTTCAAGTAGGCAACTTGATCTTTCAAGCGGGAATTTTTCAGCACTTGATCGATGACGATCTTGACTTCTTCAATATTAAAGGGTTTGTGCAGATAATCTGTCGCACCAAAGCGCAGTGCTCGGATGGCAGAAGCACTGGAATCATCACCGGTCAACATAACGACCGGAAACTTAATATTCTCTTCCTGCAACTTCTGCAGGATATCAAGCCCGCTCATCTCTTCTCCAAGATTGATATCGAGCAACATCATGTCCGGTTGCCAGGCAATAATTTTATCCACAGCCTTTATCGAACTGTGCAGCAGGTGGGTTTCATAGCCCTCTTTTTTCAGTGCTCTGGCGAGCATAGAGATAATCAATTCATCATCGTCCAGGAGCAGGATTCGCCCTTTTTTAATCATCTAAGACCCCGTTTTCCCTGTTGGAGTGGTAAAAGAATCGTAAACCTGGTTCCTTCAGGCAAATGACCGTTGGCTTCAATCATACCACCATGTTCTTCAACGATCCGTTTGCAAATCGCCAGGCCCAATCCGGTTCCTTTAGATTTTGTTGTCATAAATGGTTGAAAGATATTGCCCAAAACCCCTTCCGGGATACCTTTGCCAGTATCAGTTATGTTGATTTCTAACGAATCCGCATCAACCTGCCGGGTCGACACATCAATCTGCCCTCCCTCTGGCATTGACTCAATCGCATTGAGAAAAATATTCAGAACAACCTGCTGTAATTGAGACGAATCCGCATCAAGAGAAGGAAGCCCAGACGCAAAATTCTTGACAAATTCTACCCCCTTCGGGGACGATGTTTTGCCGGCAACAGCCATGGTATGAATTGAGCTATCTAACAACTGGTTCACATCAAACGGCTCACAATGCAATTTAGGTGGCCGGGCATAATTCAATAAGCCCTTGAGTAATTTCTCAACCCGGTTCGTCTCATTGATCACCCGGACAAACAGGTCCTGATCCTCATCGTTGAGCTCCAGTTCATCGGCCAGCACCTCGAGGGTCACTTTAATGCCTGCCAATGGGTTTTTGATTTCATGTGCCAGGCCGGCAGCCATTTCACCAACCAACGCCATCTGGTTGGCCCGGAGCAAGTCCGCCTCTTCCTTTTTCCGCTGAGTAACATCACGGCTGAATATCAGGGCATATTTATGCTCGCCCAGATTGAGCTGTCCGACGCTGACCTCAGCTGAAAATAATTCTCCATTTTTCTTCCTGCGCTCTACGTCATAATGCATCCAGCTACCACTCAGAGCACACTGGAGCCGTTCGGGACATTCGTCATCACATGACACATCAGCGATGTTCATACCGGGCAACTCTTCATCCTGATAACCATGCATGGCAGCGGCAGCGGGATTGGCAGAGATGATCTGTCCTTGCCGTTCCTCTGAAAGATCAAGGATAAAAATACCGTCACCAGCGCTTTCAAACAAGGTCTGATACAGCGTACGAGCTGCCTGCAGGTCATCCCGTTGAAGTTTGAGAGCGTGGCTCATACTGTTGAAGGATTCCGCCACCTGCTTGAACTCATATTTCAGCTCTTTATCTATGTGATAGTCGAGGTTGCCATCCTTCAGAATATCAGAAGCCTGGACCAAAGTATCAACTGAGCCGGTAAAACGTTTCAGGAAGTATGCGGTAATAAAAAGAATAGCGATCGGACCAACAATCACCAGAAAAATGATCAGATGTTTGACTCGGGTAATATCACGATAAAGAGACTTGGAACGCCCGGTAAATTCACCGACGATGCCCTGAATAAAAGTATCTACAGCAAGACTGAATTCGTTGCCACCTGAATTCAAGTCATAAGTGCATGACCCCAAATTTTCTTTACGTTAATTCCTGTAAGTTCTTCAAAGACCTCATAGGGAGTTTTAAATTTCAAACATTTTCGGGGCCGGTCATTCAG
>JAQIBX010000075.1 GCA_027858895.1 Desulfuromusa sp.
AGTTTGCTTTTTTGAGAAGCTGTGAAAATCAAAGGAACCTCCATCTGATCTTGAACTCCAGTCGTAGCGTTGGCCCAGTTAAAACGGTTCCCCATTCAGCTTTCCTTGTCCTTCTGACAGAGAATACTCAACGTGAAATTTATCTCCATCCTGCCGGATAAAAATCCCTTTTTGTACCAGGGCACCAGCAATCTGCTCCGCTTGTTCAGCAAGAACAGCACTGTTTTGTTTATTCCCGCCACTGGATTTTAGATTATTTAACAGAAGATAACCGGTCACAAATGCGCCCTGATCAATATCCAGTTGAAAATCGGCCTTGATGTTTTCCAGAGAAAATAGCGATCTTGCTGCTGAAGTGCTGTTCAATAAAGCCAACGTCCCTTTTCCATTGATGCTTCCATTCTCTGTATCGAGAGATAACTTTTCCAGGTTAAGGGAGACTCCTGATTGCATCAGCTGCGTGTATAATTCAAATAGTTGCAATTGTAATTCAAGGGAGCTGCTTTGCTGATTGAGAGCCTTGTTTTGCAACTGCTTTGCGGTTTGTTGTAAGGAGTGGAGCATCTCCGAATCGATACCGGAGAGAACCAGTTGCAATCGGCCATTGCTGAGTTTTTCTTCCGCTAAAAAAGCTGTAGAAAAACTTAGTGCTGCGGTGCTGCTGAAAATATCTTGTTCTAACTCTGTTTGCCCCTGGTACTGAATATTGTGGAATTCAATCGCTGGCTTCCCGTGATCCATTAGCTGAAACTTTTCCAGCTGCAGCTCTCCATTGCCCAATGGAATATCCTGGAGGTCGGTCATTTGGCTGGTAAAAGCAAGACCTGATAAATTCATTTCAAGTTGTTCTGCTTGCAGAAGTAGATTGTCTGCCTGACCGGTCATTTCTCCCATGGTTAAGTCTGCATTCAAATCCCAACCAGCCCGGAGGCCAGTAATTTTCAGGTTTCCATTTGCCTCCTGAAGGCTGATTGCTGGCAACTCCAATTTTGATTGAGAAGCGCCCCTGAAATTGATGTCTGTTTTGAGCTGAAATTGTTCGAGGGGAGTTTTTTCAGCTATAACTCGCGCCAGATCTGAATCCTTTGCGAGGGTTGTCACCATCTTAATTCCCCAGACAAAATGGCGAATCTGATGATCAAAAGTGACCTCTTCCTGCCCCTGAACACGGAGAGAGGTTCTTGCACTGGAACTGAATAGACTTCGCTGATAGTTCTGTAGCTCAATCTCGATTTGTTCGGCTGCTGCCTGATTGAAAGTCTTGATCTGTGCGGTAAAAAGCTGTTCAGTTTTACGGCTGGAATACCAGGTCAGCACAAATAGCGTAATAATGATCAGAGCCATAAGAGAAGAGAGGATTTTTTTCATCTTATTGCTCAATCCCAACTTGTGGCAGAAACCGGGTTAAATCTCCCGGCAGTGGGCAGACAATGTCTATTTGTTGCTTGCTGAAGGGATCGATAAAAGCAAGTCGATGGCAATGCAGAAACAATCTGGAGAGTTTTCCGGGGCATGGGCCACGATAGCGGTGGTCACCAAACAGGGGGTGGCCAGCATCGGCAAGCTGACGGCGAATTTGATGTTGACGACCTGTGTGCAAGTCGATTTCCAATAAAGATGCGGTCTCGTTGCTGTTTACAGTGCGGTAGCTGGTTTCGGCTTCTTTCAATTTTCCCTTGGCTGGAATGTTGGATAGTAATGTGCCCCTGCCCATTGTTTTTCCAGCCACCAGGGCCTGGTAGATTTTTGTTATCTCTCCCTGCATAAATAATTTTCCCAGCACAGAACAACTGTTCTTGCCTTTGCCAAATATCACCGGGCCAGAGGTTTCCAGATCCAGGCGATGAATCGGAGCCACTTGATAGCGATCTCCACGGCCTGCCAGAAATGATCCGACTCGATCAGTCAGATTATCCCTTTCGTGTCCTTTGCCATTATGGACAGCCAGTCGGGCGGGTTTATTGACGATCAAAATCTCTCGGGTTTCGTGAAGGATGTCGACTTTGGGCGGTAGGATTTGGCGGTTTGCTAACAGTTCAAGCAGCCGACGACTGTCCGGCAACAGGATCAGATCATCCGCAGCGACACTGTCACCTTCGCTGAACTGCCTTGCAGCTGTTCTAATCTTCCCCTTTTTCAACAATTGGCGCAGGTAGGAATCGGGTGCAGCAGGGATCCGCTGACACAAAAATTGTTCAATTGGCAGGCCAACTTCTGCTTCGGCGACAGTAAATTCAGGCATGGTAAAATAAATCTCCAAAAGTGACAGACGGTTCAATGATTAAATAGATATTGTTTTGTGGCTCATTCTCAAATCAGCTGACCCATCTCCCGATGCAATTCTTCCCGCAAGCGCTGGGCGATAGTTCCAACTTTCCCCTGATTGATGGTAAACCCATCCACCTTAACCACAGGGATGATCTCCAGAGAGGTGGAGGTGATAAAGACTTCATCAGAAAATTGTAAATCCTGCAGCTTAAATTCGCCAGTGATGACCCGCAAGTTCAATTTTTCTTCACACAACCGCATAATGGTTGAGCGAGTCACCCCTTCCAGCAACCCGGTAGATGCTCCGGGGGTGAAAACCCACTGCCCACGAACCCAGAAGATATTCGAAGAAGATCCCTCGCAGATATGTTCCTTGTTGTTCAGCATGATAACTTCAAAAGATCCTGAAGCCTTGGCTTCCAGTTTTCCCAACAGGCTGTTGAGGTTACTGATCGATTTGATTTTAGGATTGATCGCCTCCGGGGCATTTCTTCGGGTCTGCGCCACTTTCAGCTCAATCCCTTCCTGATAATAGCTGTCGTCAAACTCCTGAAACTCACGACTGATCACCAGGTAAGTCAAATTATTATCCATGTTGCGCTGAAATCCGATCTGCCCTTCCCCCCGGGTTATCATGATCCGGTAATAGGCATTATTTAAACCGTTGCGCTCCCGTAGTTCCAGCAGGATGGCTTCCAGCTGTTGCTGGGTAAAGGTGACGGGGTAAGCGAGGGCTTCAGCTGATTGGCGCAGTCGTTTATAATACTGGGAAAATTGGTAAAGCTGGTTGCCGATGGAGCGAAAGCTTTCAAAAATGCCATCACCGTACAAAAAACCCTGGTCAAAAACGGAAATTTTGGCGGCAGAACTTTTAACGAACGCACCATTTAAATAGACGTAACTCATTGCTTCATCCTGAAATTAAAAACATATGTAAAATCAAATTGATAGATAATTTTAGCGTAAAACTGAATTTGGTGAAAGAGGCAACGCAGCAGATCGAACTTTTTGCGACGCCAGATTATTTTTTTGCGAGTGCATCGTGATTGACATCAGCAATTTCTTTGCCTAGTGTCGTGTCACGCGTGCTGTGTCCGGCCAAGCCTTGTCCTTTTTTCCCTGCTCTGCTTCAAAAAAACCCGATTAAGCTATGGCTAGTCGACAATTTTTATTCATTGATCAGGAAAAAAATTACGGCGACTTACCAGACACCTCACACATGTCACAACACTAGTGTCCAAGGATGGTTGAAAGGCTCGGATAGTCCCACATTCTTTCTCCATAACTCACTTCAGAACCCGGATAAGGACTATGTCTCATGGATGTCATTGATTTACGCAGCGACACTGTAACCCACCCCACCCCTGAAATGCGTCATGCGATGGCAACTGCGGTTGTCGGTGATGACGTTTATGGCGAAGATCCAACCGTCAACCGGCTTGAAGCCGAAGCGGCTGAGATGTTCGGCATGGAAGCAGGTCTGTTTGTGACCAGCGGAACACAGGGGAATCTGATTGCCTTGCTGACCCATGCACCCCGGGGCAGCGAAGTAATCGTTGGCGATAAAGCCCACATCGTTCTCTATGAACAAGCGGGAATGTCGGCACTTGGCGGGATCATGCCGCGGACTCTGCCCGTTCAGGAAGATGGCACTCTGCTGCTGAATGACATCGAGAAAGCTATCCGTGGCGATAATGAGCACTTCCCGCGCACCAAGCTAGTTACAATCGAAAATACTCAGGGAACTGTCGGCGGTGTCCCCTTAAGTCCAGAATATACCAGGCAGGTTGCCGACCTGACCCATAAGCACAACCTTAAATTGCATATTGACGGCGCACGGATTTTTAACGCGGCAACGGCATATAACGTTTCCCCCGCTGAAATTATTGCCGGAGCTGACAGCATGACTTTCTGCCTGTCCAAAGGCTTGGGAGCACCGGTGGGATCAATTCTGGTTGGCACTAAAGAATTTATCAAAGAAGCCCATCGTGCGCGAAAGGTGCTCGGAGGCGGGATGCGCCAGGCTGGAATTCTGGCTTCGGCGGGGTTGATCGCCATTCAAAAAATGAGTCAACGCTTGCATGAGGATCATGCTAATGCCGCCTATTTTTCTGAAAAACTCAAGGATGTCCCTGGGGTCAAGGTGATGAGCCAACATACCAGCTTTGTCTTTTTCTGGCTGGAAGAGAGCGCAAAATTGAGCCCATCAGAATTTTCCGCCAGAATGAGTGAGCATAACATTCTCCTGAGCCCCTACCCGGGATACGAACATAAGTTTCGAGCCGTTCTTCACTATTGGATTACTCGTGAACGGATCGATGCAGTCGTCGAGGCAATGAAAACGGTATTGGGGTAGGAAACGATTTGGAAAATCGTAGCTTGATGGTATCATGTCGTTAACTGAAGTTTCCTCCTCATCCCTTTTGGAATCAATATGAAAAAAACGTTTAAAATGACCCACCCAAAGCTCAAAGTCCCAAGACTTGTTGAAGCCATCAAATATGAAGTCAAAAAATATATCAAAAGAGAACGTGGAAAAGTTCTCCCTCCCGATGTAGATTTTTGGGATTTTGACTGTCGGTTTGGTGTTGATGAAGCAAGTAGTGACGTGATCCATCTGTCGGCTATTAATAAGGCTATTTCTCAGGCTGAAGCAGATCAACTAGAATCTTTTTATTTGGAAATTCTGGTCAAACCGGGTCATCGCAGCAAAAAACCGCGGGAAGACCGGCAAATAAATTTGGGAGATTCAGTCATCCAGAGCAACGAAAAGGAAGAGTAGAAAGCAAAACCGTAAGACCGAGCCGATTAACATTGCAAGAAAAGAACGTCTGGATCGGATCACGATTCTTTAACCAAAGTACCGTTTTGATTGGAGCATAGCAGTGAACAATAACGATGTCTTACGCCGTATCCGCTTTATTTTCAATTTCAGCGATTCGCAAATGATTGCCCTGTTTGGCCTGGCGGGTCATCAGGTAACGCGAGTCGAGATCAGCGACTGGCTAAAAAAAGATGACGATTCTGCGTATCAGGAATGCAACGATACTCAACTGGCGATATTTTTAAATGGTTTAATTATTGATAAACGAGGAAAAAACAACGGGCCACAACCCGAACCAGAACAGAGGTTAAATAACAACATCATTTTCAGAAAATTAAAAATTGCACTAAACCTGCAAGCCGAAGATATCCTGGAAATTATGGCCCTGGTTCAAGTACAGATAAGTAAACACGAACTCAGTGCATTTTTTCGTCGGGCAGAGCATAAACACTACCGTGACTGCAATGATCAAATCTTGCGTAATTTTCTCAAGGGGGTACAGCTTAAATACCGCGGTGACTCAGCGGAACTGAGCTGTTAAGCCGTAGCATCCATCCGTCCCAGATAAACTTCCAACACCAACGGGTTCAGGTCAAGTGCCGAAGGTGCAGTTTTAAACCAGCAGCATTCGATCGGAGACGAATGCTTCGCCACGGACTTTGTAGAATTGCTCCAGAAGATCTTCCACCGTCATGGCTCCTTTTTCATTTCCTGAAACATCCAGAATGATCCGCCCGCCGTGGAGCATGATCAACCGGTTGCCGAGTTGCAGCGCCTGGCGCATGTTGTGGGTGACCATCAAGGCGGTCAAGTGTTGATCATCAATAAGTTGCTGTGTCAATTTAAGCACTTGTAGTGCTGTTTTCGGGTCGAGTGCGGCGGTGTGCTCGTCAAGAAGCAGGATTTTCGGCTTAACCAGAGTTGCCATCAATAGAGTAAGAGCCTGGCGCTGTCCACCGGAGAGTAGACCGACACTGTCTTTTAAGCGTTTTTCCAGACCTAAATTTAATTGAGATAGCTGCTTGCGGAACAGTTCTCGATCGCTTCTTTGAACCCCTCGTTTTAAACCATGATACTTGCCCCGACGATTGGCCAGCGCCAGATTTTGTTCAATAGAGAGCGGGCCGCAGGTTCCAAGCAGTGGATCCTGAAAAACCCGGCTGATCTGGGTGGCGCGTTTGTATTCAGGCCAGCGGGAAACATCTTGTTCGTCAATTACAATATGACCACTGTCTATAGGGTGACTGCCAGCCAGACAATTCAGCAAGGTGCTTTTGCCTGCTCCATTGGAGCCGATCACGGTAATAAAATCACCTTTTCGCACTTGTAGGCTGATTCCAGACAAGGCCAGTACTTCATTGACGCTGCCTTGGTGAAAGATTTTAACCAGGTCGGTTATTTCAATCATCGGTTTAGCACCTTCCTGCGCAGCTTCGGCAAGGTCAGTGCTCCGACCACTAACAGTGCAGTCAGTAAGTTAAGGTCACTCGGGGTAAAAGAGAATCGCCCCAATTTTAGACTGAGCGCCAGGGCGATGGTTAATCGATAAATTAACGATCCAAGCAACGCGGCGAACAAGGCTCGACCGATGGTGCGGCAACCGAACAGAGTTTCACCAACAATCACTGAGGCGAGTCCCGCGACGATGGTTCCGACCCCCATATTGACATCGGCAGCTCCTTGGCTTTGGCAGAGCAGAGCTCCGCTGACCGCTGCAAGGCCGTTAGAGAGTCCGACTGTCAGGATAATCACCCGGTCGGTATTGACTCCCTGACTGGTAATCATCTGTCGATTAACTCCAGTTGCCTGCATTGCCAGACCAAAGGCGGTATTCAGGAGCCAGAACAGAAGTAATAATGCCAGGATGGAAAGGATGCCAAAAAGTAGCGGTGCGGCATTAAACATGCCGATTCCGGCATTGGTTAAAGGTTCCAGTATGGTCGGTTTGCCGAGCAGGGTCATGTTCGGTCGCCCCATCACCCGCAGGTTGATGGAATAAAGGGCGATCATGGTTAAGATTGAGGCAAGCAGATGGAGAATTCCGAGCTTGGTGTTGAGGATGCCGGTAATTGTTCCGGCTAGAAACCCTGCAATCAGGGCAAACAGCAGAGATAGGAAGGGGTTATAGCCAGCAGTAATGGCAACGGCGGACACGGCCGCCCCCAGTGGAAGACTGCCATCAACGGTCAGGTCGGGAAAATCGAGCACCCGAAAGGTCAGGTAGACTCCGAGAACCAGAAAACCGTAAGCGAAGCCCTGTTCGAGGGCGCCGGCGAAAGCATAATAGGTCATTATTGATTCAGCTTTTTCATGTAACCAGACACAAAGGCTCTGAGAAATTCCAAGTAAATTGTTTTCTCAGGGCCTCTGTGCCTCTGTGGTGAGATCACTTTATTATCTTGTCCGCTTTTTTCAACAGAGCTTCCGGAACCTTTAATCCCATTTTTTCTGCAGAGCCAGGGTTCAGATGAATTTGGAATTCGCGCAGGGTTTCCACCGGCATGTCAGCGGGGTTGGCTCCCTTGAAAACACGACTGACCATTTCTCCGGTCTGACGACCCATTTTATAATAGTCGACAGCTAGAGCGGCGACGGCGCCCCGAGCAACAGAGTCGGTATCTGCGGCAAAGATTGGAAGTTTGGCTTGATAACCTATTTGAGTGATTGCTTCAAATGCGGAAACCACAGTGTTGTCGGTGGGGATGTAAACTGCCTCTACTCGCCCGATCAAACTCTTTGCCGCCTGGAAAACCCCGGCGGAATTGCTAACGGTTGCTTCTTCGACAGAAATCCCTTTTTTACTTGCCTCTTCCTTGAGAACCCTCACCAGGGTGACGGAATTCACTTCTCCAGAGTTATAAATGACGCCAATTGTCTTTATTTTCGGTAGAAATTCAAGGATGAGCTCCAATTGCCGATCAATCGGGCTCATGTCAGATGTGCCGGTGATATTCCCACCCGGCTTTTCCAGTGATTGAACCAGTCCGGCACCAACGGGATCGGTGACGGCGGCAAAAACAATCGGAATGTTCTTTATCGCCTGAGCACAAGCCTGAGCCGTGGGGGTGGCAATGCCAACGGCGACATCCGGTTGTTCACCAAGAATTTGTTTAGCAATCAGGTTGGCGGTTGCAATATTTCCCTGCGCAATATGGTCATGGAAACGGACTGTCAGGCCTTGTGCGGACAGTTCATCCTTAACTCCCTGACGTAGGGCATCTAGTGCTGGATGCTCAACAATCTGATTGAATGAGACCGTATAGTCGGCAGCCAGGCTTGGCAACGCTGTTATCAATAGTGTCAGCAGGCAGAATAACTGAAAGATGAAACGTTTCATATCTTTCTCTCCATTGAAAATTTGTTTGATTTCTTTTTTTAAAATCAAGCGAAGATCGCCTGAAACAGAGGCGATAATTTAACCTTAGCTGGAAGAGAGGTCAAGAAGTGCAATTGTAATTTTTATTAAAGCAAGTATTGTTAGTGTATTTATATTGGTAATTATTCATGTTATGGTCTATAGTCACACGATAAATGCGAAAGGAGTAAGTGGATGCTAAATATTGCAGTGCTGGCCTATGATAATTGTTTGCAATCGGGAATAGCCGGAATGCTCGATTTGTTTACTTTAGCCAATTGGGAACAGAAGCGTTTGTCCCCTGGTTCAAATGCGCTTTTTTGTCATACCGAAGTGATTACCCTTGGTGGAGAATCGGTCACCAGTTTTAATCGTCAGGTCATCACAGCGAATCGTAGTTTAGCAGATTGTAAGGACATTGATCTTCTGATTGTTCCGGGAGTTATGGGGCGACCGGATCGCTTACTCGAACAAACTGAACTGGTGGCATGGATTGCTGAGCAACATCAGAACGGGACGGTTGTCGCCAGTGCCTGTTCAGGAGCTTTTTTGCTTGCTGAGGCCGGCATTTTAAAAGGTCGCCAAGCCACAACTCACTGGCAACTGGCAGACCGCTTTCGCCAGCGCTTTCCAAAGATTGATCTGCAAATTGATCGGCTGATTATTGATGGCGTAAATTATCTTTGTGCTGGCGGTACCGGTGCGCATTTTGACCTGGCCCTGCATCTGATCGAAAAATATGGGTCAAAACCTTTAGCCACCGTTTGTGCTCGGATGATGTTAATTGACGGAAGTCGCCGTGACCAGGCTCCATTTGTCAAATTCAAGGGGAGCAAAGATCATATTGACGAACCAATCCTCAAAGTTCAGCAATGGCTGGATCGTTACTATCAAGAAAAAATTTCGGTGCGGGTCATGGCTAAGCGGTCGGGGTTGAATGAGCGCACATTTCTCCGCCGTTTCAGAAAAGCGACTGGCGAAGCCCCCTTGGACTATCTGCAAAAGATGCGGATCGAAAAGGCAAAACAGCTGCTGACTGGAACGGATCAAACTTTAGAAACCATAACCAGGGAGGTCGGTTACGTGGATCTCAGCTCTTTTCGCCGCTTATTTAGTCAGGTCGTTGGAATTTCACCGACAGCGTATCGACAGCGATTTGGTGATTTATGATTGTTTGCGGAGATACTAACAGGTTCATATTCTGATGAAATCCACCGCATATTCTTAACTCAACCCAGCCATCCCACTTTCAATAATCCTACGGACATATGCGAATCCCTTTTAGACAGGACATTAGAAAACAGATTAAAAGGTTTGGCTTGGGGGAGGCGAAAGCTTTCACACCTGCTAAGATTTGATAATTAATTCTGCCCAAGGCTTCAATTGCCGAAACTATTCCCAGTGGCCATCACGCCGCCGCTGAAGTTCAATGTCGATCGATTCGACCCGGCCCCGATCGCTGACAAACGAACTGAGAGGTTTTATAAGACTTTGGACGGTAGTTCGCGGTGAATGGGACAGGCTCTAGCTAGCGCTGGCTATTATCAGCAGGATAAAATGCGCGCCAAGGCCATCATCGAAAAGGTGATAGAGATCGTTTCAGATTGGGAGCACCAATTTTGAGTATGTGCCAGAGCTTAAATTTCAGTACAGCCATTTTGTCATGTGGGGTGTCATACTGCTTTCCGGCGCAAGGGCTGGCTCTAATTGAACTGAAGGCTGCGATCAAAGATAGGAGCAAACATGGTACAAACCCTCCCGAACAGTTTTTTAGCCGCCTGGCATGAAGTTCAGGTGATGACACCGCGGATTGTTGC
>JAQIBX010000085.1 GCA_027858895.1 Desulfuromusa sp.
TATTGCCATGACGGCAGAGCTGATCACCCCGATAGCCATGGATAAAGAACTGCGCTTTGCGATCCGCGAAGGTGGCCGAACTGTCGGCGCCGGTGTGGTTAGTGAAGTTATCGAGTAATCAGAAACTTTTAGCGAGACATTCCCTTCCGGTTGCTATCGGACGGGGATTATGAGGTAAGCGCTATGCGTGACATTGTCACTCTTGCTTGTACTGAGTGCAAGCAGCGGAACTATACTACGACAAAAAATAAGCGAAATACTCCAGACAAGCTGGAATTTAATAAATACTGCCGCTTCTGTCGTAAACATACTCCCCACAAAGAAACAAAGTAAAAGGGATTGTGGCGAGAGGCCAATATCAAATAGTTAGGCCAGTAGCTCTAACGGCTAGAGCACCGGACTCCAAATCCGGGTGTTGGGGGTTCGAATCCCTCCTGGCCTGCCAAATTTTGCGAATAGTACCTCAGCGAGGCCAGTAGATCGATGATTGGAAAATTAAACGAGTTTTTTGCCAATGTTAAGGTAGAACTAAAAAAGGTTACTTGGCCGTCTAAAAAAGATGCCTATGCGTCAACGATGGTTGTCATTGTGTTGGTTATGCTCTCTGCGGTCTTTCTTGGTGGTGTTGATTTGATTCTTTCGCGCCTTATCCGTCTTATCCTCGGTTGAGGACAAAAAAGGACTTTACCATGGCTATGAAGTGGTACGGCGTGCATACCTACTCGGGGTATGAAAATAAAGTTAAGCTCAGCCTGGAGGAGAGGATTCGCTCCGGAGGCGTTGAAGATCAGTTTGAAGAGATCTTGATTCCATCAGAAACTGTGGTTGAAATGCGCAAGGGCGAGCGTAAAACATCGTTGCGTAAATTTTTCCCCGGTTACATTCTGGTGCGGATGGAGCTCGATGATGAGACTTGGCATGTAGTGACAGGGACATTAAAGGTAACTGGATTTGTTGGTGGTGGGCAGAATCCCCCGGCAATTTCTGATGCAGAGATTGCCAAGATTACCAATCGCATGGAAGAGGGCGTCGAAAAGCCGAAGCCGAAAGTGGAATTTGAGATTGGTGAAACTGTTCGAGTTGTCGGTGGTCCATTTCTTAATTTTACTGGTATGGTAGAGGATGTCCATCCTGATCGTGGCACATTAAAAGTTATGGTGAGTATTTTCGGTCGGGTCACTCCCGTGGAATTAGAATTTATACAGGTTGAAAAAACCAGTTAAGCTGGGATACGTTTCGTACGTTTAAGGAGTCAGTGATGGCCAAGAAAATTATTGGACAGATTAAATTGCAGATCCCAGCTGGTCAGGCGAACCCTTCGCCGCCTGTTGGCCCCGCACTCGGACAGCACGGGGTAAATATTATGGAGTTCTGCAAGCATTTTAACTCAAAAACCCAAGAACAGGCTGGCTTGATCACTCCCGTTGTGATTACTGTTTTTGCAGATCGTTCCTTCTCCTATATTACCAAGACACCACCGGCTGCTGTTTTGTTGCTGCGTGCGGCGAATTTGAAAAAAGGTTCTGGTGTCCCAAATAAAGAGAAGGTAGGCAAGGTTTCTGCGGATCAGGTTCTTGAGATTGCCCGCCTAAAAATGCCAGACCTCAATGCTTTTTCAGAAGAAGCTGCAGTGCGGATTATTGAAGGTACAGCACGTAGCATGGGAATTGAAGTCGCCTGAGACGGCGAGTAGTGGAGATATAAGATGTCAACAGGTAAAAACATCAAAAATGCAAAAGAGCTGATCGATCGTTCACAGCTCTATGGGATTGACGAAGCCCTTGAATTGCTCAAAAAGACCTCCTTTGCGAAGTTCGATGAGTCAGTTGACATCAGTGTCAGGTTGGGCGTTGACCCACGCAAGGCCGATCAGATGATCCGGGGTGCCGTTGTTTTGCCAAACGGTCTTGGTAAAGATGTTCGGGTTCTGGTTTTTGCGAAGGGCGAAAAAGCACAAGAAGCTGAAGCAGCTGGTGCTGACTACGTCGGCGCAGAAGATCTGGCTGAAAAGATTCAGGGCGGCTGGTTCGAATTCGACACTGCAATTGCTTCTCCCGATATGATGGGTGTTGTTGGTAAGATCGGCCGTGTTTTGGGGCCGCGCGGTTTGATGCCAAATCCAAAGGTTGGTACAGTCACTATGGATGTGGTGCGTGCAGTTGAAGAAGCAAAGTCAGGCAAGGTTGAGTATCGCGTTGAAAAGGCCGGTATTATTCATGCCCCTGTTGGCAAGGTTTCTTTTGAGGCGCAGAAGCTTAGAGAAAACGTCATAGCCCTCATTGATGTTTTGGTTAAAGCAAAGCCTTCAACAGCTAAAGGGACTTATATGAAGAAGATTACCTTAGCGAGCACGATGGGTGCCGGTATTAATATCGACATTCAACAACTTCAGGCCTCAATGAGGTAAGTGATTTCTTAGATTGACAGGCACAGAGTCAAAGACAGCAGGTATGCAGAGCATTTAATGGCTGGACCACCTGCCGAGGCTGTCGGGTGCTGTGACGATAAGTTCGTCTCTCCCCCCTCAACCCAATTTGGGCGGGATTTTTATATCCCAAGACATTAATGAAAGGAGGAGAGTAAATGAACAGAACAGAAAAAGAACAGGTTGTTCAGGAATTAGCGCAACGCTTAACGGATACTCAGGCAACATTTTTGGCTGATTACCGTGGTATTAATGTTGAGCAGGCGACCCAACTGCGGCGTGAATTGACTCAGGCCGGAACAGAGTACCGGGTCGTTAAAAATAATCTGCTAAAACTTGCGGCACAAGGCACACCATCTGAAGCTCTGCAGCCTTATTGCGCTGGTCCGACAGCGATTGCGTTGTCTGGTGATGATCCGGTTGCTCCTGCCAAGATTCTTAGTAAATTTGCTAAGGATATTGACGCGTTTGAGTTGAAGGCTGGAATTCTGAGTGGCAAACTGTTATCAGTTGCTGACATTAGCGCTTTAGCTGATCTGCCGAGTCGCGATGAGTTGCTGGCAAAGGCATTGAGCTCGATGAATGCACCGATTACCAATTTTGTCGGCACTATGGCTGCAATTCCACGCTCACTGGTACAAGTATTGAACGCTATCAGCCAGGACAAGGCTGCCTAAATCTATCAACAATAAATTAATTAAAACATAAATTTCGGAGGAAAAAATGGCTGCAATTACGAAAGAGCAAGTTGTAGAATTTATCGAGAACATGACTGTTCTGGAAATGTCTGAGTTTGTTAAAGAGCTTGAAGAAAAATTTGGGGTTTCTGCCGCTGCTCCAGTTGCCGCTGCTGCAGCTCCCGCTGCTGGTGAAGCCGCTGCTGAAGAACAGTCTGAATTTGATGTTATCTTGACCAGTTTTGGTGAGAAGAAAATCAATGTCATTAAGGCAGTGCGCGCGATTACCGGTCTTGGTCTGAAAGAGGCTAAAGATTTGGTCGATGGCGTTCCAGGTACTGTTAAAGAGGCTGTGTCTAAAGATGAAGCCGAAGATGTCAAAAAGCAACTTGAGGAAGCCGGCGCTAGCGCGGAGCTGAAATAGTCAGCCTTTACTACTAGATTGTCCTTAGCCAGGGTCGCCTTGTGCGGCCTTGGCTATTGTCGTTGTTAACTCGGCATGTTGCCGGGTGGTTCTGCCTTTTAGTCCAGATTGGTGTCTGCTTAGGTTGTTTAGTTATGACTTAGGATCGTGACCCCAAAGGAGAAAACATGGCGTATTCGTTTGCGAATAATCCGCTCCTCAGGAAGCATTTTGCAAAGGTTACGAATATCATCGATATTCCAAACCTCATTGATATTCAAAAAACTTCTTATAAAAGATTTTTACAGGCAGAATTGCCCTCATCTGAGCGTAAACAGAGTGGGCTAGAGTCTGTTTTTCGTTCTGTTTTTCCAATCCACGATTTTAGCGATACTTGCTCTATGGAGTATGTATCCTATGGTTTGGGCACACCGAAATATGACGAAGAGGAATGTCATCAACGAGGCATGACCTATGCTGCGCCAATTAAAGTCAAGGTGCGATTGGTGACTTGGGACGTTGATAAAGATGCTGGTACCCAGTCGATCCGAGATATCAAGGAGCAGGAAGTCTATTTTGGCGAAATACCGTTGATGACAGAAAATGGAACGTTCATCATCAACGGAACCGAGCGAGTGATCGTCAGCCAGCTACACCGTTCTCCGGGGGTTTTCTTTTCCCACGATAAAGGCAAGACCCATTCCAGCGGGAAAGTACTGTTTAGTGCACGTGTCATTCCCTACCGTGGTTCCTGGTTGGATTTTGATTTTGACCATAAAGATCTGCTCTGGGTTCGTATCGATCGGCGGCGCAAGCTTCCCGCGACCGTATTATTGAAAGCTCTCGGGTATACAACTGAAGAATTACTCAGATATTACTACGATCTGGAAGTAATTTCCTGGAACGGTAAAGAATACACGAAGAGTGTGAATTTTGATCTGCTGGTTGGTAAGCGTGCCAGTTCTGACGTCCTTTCTGCTAGCGGCGAGGTACTGGTCAAAGCGAATCGTAAATTTACTCGTGCAGCAATTCGTAAGCTCAATGGTGAGGGGATTGAATCGATTCCGATTACGGCAGAAGATCTAGTCGGCCAGGTTGTTGTCAGCGATATCGTTGATGAGACAACCGGCGAGGTCATCCTTGAGTGTAATGCTGAGCTATGTGAATCGAAACTTGAAGAACTAAGAGAAAAGGGGATTAACACCTTTTCCACTTTATTCATTGACCACCTTTATGTTGGTTCATACCTGAGTGACACCCTCCGCGTCGATAAAGTTGAGACGTCTGAGGATGCAATTATAGAGATTTTCCGTCGTCTTCGTCCTGGTGATCCGCCAACGATTAGAACCGCAACAACTCTGTTTGAAAGCTTATTTTTCAATTCGGATCGCTATGATATTTCGGCAGTAGGACGCTTAAAGCTCAACCATAAGCTAGGCCTCGATAGTCCTTTGGACCTTTCGACTCTGACCAAGGACGATATACTTGGCGTTGTACGCTATCTGGTTGGCCTTCGTGACGGAAAGGGTTCCATTGATGATATTGATCATCTTGGTAATCGCCGGGTTAGGGCGGTAGGTGAGCTGCTTGAAAATCAGTATCGTGTCGGCTTGGTACGGATGGAACGCGCGATAAAAGAGCGGATGAGCCTTCAGGATGTTGATAGTTTGATGCCGCACGATTTGATTAATTCCAAACCAGTTTCAGCGGTTGTTAAGGAGTTTTTTGGCTCATCTCAGCTCTCCCAGTTTATGGATCAAACAAATCCACTTTCTGAGGTGACCCACAAGCGTCGTTTGTCGGCCTTGGGACCTGGCGGCTTAACTCGTGAGAGAGCCGGTTTTGAAGTGCGGGATGTCCACCCAACCCACTATGGTCGGGTTTGCCCGATTGAAACTCCAGAAGGGCCGAATATTGGCTTGATCGCATCGTTGTCAACTTATGCCCGGATCAATGAGTATGGCTTTGTTGAGACACCGTATCGAATTGTCAAAGATGGCACAGTAAGTACTGAAATTAAATATTTTTCGGCACTCGATGAAGAAGGCCATGCAATTGCTCAGGCAAATGCACCAATTGATGATAATGGTGTGTTCATTAATGAACTGGTTAATGTCCGCAAAACTGGCGAATTTTTGTTGTTTCCACCGGATCAGATTGACTTGATGGATGTATCGCCGAAACAGATAGTATCGGTTGCTGCAGCGTTAATCCCATTTCTCGAAAATGATGATGCTAACCGGGCGTTGATGGGCTCGAACATGCAGCGCCAGGCAGTGCCATTATTGCGTACTGATGCTCCTTTGGTCGGTACTGGTATGGAGCGTATTGTTGCCCATGATTCTGGAAGCTCGGTTGTTGCTCGGCATGATGGTCTCATAGAGAGCGTCGACGCCGATCGGATTGTTGTTCAAATAGATGATAAGGATATCGACGAGACTGGTACTGGGGTCGATATTTACAATCTACATAAATTTAGTCGTTCCAACCAAAATACCTGCCTCAACCAGAAGCCGATTGTCAAGGTTGGCGATCGGGTGATATGTGGTGATGTCATTGCTGATGGTCCCTCCACTCAGTGGGGTGAGTTGGCACTTGGTCAGAACGTTATGGTCGCATTCATGCCATGGCATGGTTATAATTTTGAGGATTCAATTCTGATCTCGGAAAAAATGGTTCAGGATGACCGTTACACTTCGATCCATATTGAAGAATTTGAGTGTGTCGCGCGTGATACCAAGCTCGGCAAAGAAGAAATTACCGATGATATTCCTAACTTGGGTGAGGATGCGTTAAGTGATCTGGATGAATCGGGCATCATTCGCATTGGTGCCAGTGTTAAGTCTGGAGACATCTTAGTTGGAAAAATTACTCCGAAAGGGGAAACTCAACTGTCCCCTGAGGAGAAGCTGCTGCGAGCAATTTTCGGTGAAAAAGCTGGCGATGTCAGAGACACTTCATTGCGGGTTCCGCCGGGTGAGGAGGGTGTCATCATCGGCGCTCGAGTTTTCTCACGTAAAGGTTTTGATAAGGATGCCCGAACTGAGCAGATTGAGGCACGTGAAGTTGAGAAACTGCTTAAGGACCGGGAAGATGAAATCCGAATTTTACGTAAATCAACCCGTAACAAAATTCGATCCTTGCTGGTTGGTTTGACTGCAGCCGTCGCGATTGAAGATGACGCAGGTAAGTCATTACTACCAATGCGGCGTAAAATTACAGCAGATACATTTGACAGGGTTCCCTTTGGCCGCATCCAGGAAATCTCTGTCACTGGTAGCAATGATGCCGAAGAAAAAATCAGTAATTTGCTGAATCGACTCACAGAACGTGAACAATTGATCACGGCCGTTTTTGATGACAAGATCGATAAGTGTAAGCGTGGCGATGACCTCCCCCCGGGTGTCATCAAAATGGTTAAGGTTTATATTGCCATCAAACGCAAGCTGCAGGTTGGTGATAAAATGGCTGGCCGGCATGGTAATAAGGGTGTTCTGTCACGGATTCTACCTCAGGAAGATATGCCTTACATGGAAGATGGTACTCCGGTTGAGATTGTCCTGAATCCGCTCGGTGTTCCTTCGCGGATGAACGTAGGCCAGATTCTTGAGACCCACCTTGGTCTTGCTGCTCGTGGTCTAGGCAATCAAATCAGAGAAGTTCTAGAAGAACAATATAGTGAGAAGGCCCTTAAAAAGCAGATAAAAGAGGCCTATAACGATAAAGAGCTGGATGGTTTTATCGATGGCTTGAATGAAGATGACCTTAAGGTCCTGGCCCGGCGCCTGTTCCAAGGTGTGCCGATGGCTTCTCCGGTTTTTGAGGGGGTCAGTGAAAAGCTGATCAAAGAAGAAGTCAATCGAGCCGGGTTTGATACGAGTGGTCAAATGACCCTTTATGATGGGCAAACTGGCGAAGCGTTCAGAGAAAAAGTTACCGTTGGTATCATGTATATGCTCAAGCTGCATCACTTGGTTGATGATAAAATCCACGCTCGGTCGATTGGTCCATACAGCCTGGTAACCCAGCAACCGCTTGGTGGTAAAGCCCAGTTTGGTGGTCAGCGACTTGGCGAGATGGAAGTCTGGGCGATGGAAGCCTATGGTGCTGCTCATGCGCTGCAGGAATTTTTGACTGTCAAGTCCGATGATGTTGCCGGTCGAACCCGGATGTATGAAGCTATTGTTAAGGGTAAGCATACCCTTGAGGCTGGCTTACCTGAGTCTTTTAACGTGTTGATCAAAGAATTACAGGCTCTTTGCCTGGATGTTGATCTCCTGGAAGAGTAGTAAGAGAAACTCTAATCAGTAAGCGTTAAATAGTAATTTGTAGAAACTAAAGCACTCATCCTACAAGGAGAATGCGTTTTGGAAGATATTTTCAGTTTCTTTGAGCGTCCGAAAGACCCATTGAGTTTTAACTCTATCCAACTGTCGCTGGCATCACCGGAAAAGATTCGGGAGCGTTCATTTGGTGAAGTTAAAAAACCGGAAACTATTAACTATCGGACATTCAAGCCCGAGCGTGATGGGCTTTTCTGCGCCAAGATCTTTGGTCCGACCAAGGATTATGAATGTAACTGTGGTAAGTACAAGCGGATGAAGCACCGTGGCATTGTTTGTGAAAAATGTGGCGTAGAAGTTATTCCGAGCAAGGTTCGGCGCGAGCGGTTAGGACATATCGATCTGGCCTGTCCAGTTGCCCATATCTGGTTTCTCAAATCTCTACCCTCACGGATTGGCGCACTGCTTGACATGACTCTTAAGGATCTAGAGAAGGTTCTTTATTTTGAGGCCTATGTCGTTCTTGATCCGGGTGAAACCTCTCTAGAAAAAGGTCAATTGCTTCCTGAAGATGAATACATCGAAGCGATGGACGAGTTCGGCGGTCAGTTTGTTGCCGGCATGGGGGCTGAGGCGGTTCGTGAACTGTTATCTGAGATCGATTTGGTTGAGGTTGGTGATCAACTGCGGATCGAGATGAAGGAAGCAACCAGCGAAGCTAAGCGTAAAAAGGTTTCCAAGCGACTCAAAGTCATTAATGCATTCCGTCAGAGCGGTAATCTGCCGGAGTGGATGATTTTGGAAACTGTTCCAATTCTTCCACCAGAGTTGCGTCCGCTGGTTCCATTGGATGGTGGCCGTTTTGCCACCTCTGACCTCAATGACCTCTATCGTCGGGTCATCAACCGCAACAATCGTCTTAAGCGACTGATGGAATTGCGTGCTCCTGAGGTTATCATCCGTAATGAAAAACGGATGCTTCAGGAGTCTGTAGACGCTCTCTTTGATAACGGTCGGCGTGGTCGCGCAATTACTGGACCAAGTAAGCGTCCACTGAAATCATTGTCCGACATGCTTAAGGGCAAGGGTGGTCGTTTCCGCCAGAACTTGCTTGGAAAGCGTGTAGATTACTCTGGTCGGTCAGTTATCGTTGTTGGCCCTGAATTGAAGTTGCACCAGTGTGGTTTGCCGAAAAAAATGGCTCTCGAATTGTTTAAGCCGTTCATCTACCAAAAGCTTGATGAAAGAGGGCTATCAACGACGGTCAAAAGCGCCAAAAAAATGGTGGAAAAAGAGAAACCAGAGGTCTGGGATGTCCTGGAGGAAGTGATTAAAGAGCACCCTGTTATGCTTAACCGTGCTCCGACTCTTCACCGTTTAGGTATCCAGGCATTTGAGCCGGTTTTGATTGAAGGCAAGGCAATTCAGTTGCATCCGTTGGTCTGTACTGCCTTCAATGCTGACTTTGACGGTGACCAGATGGCCGTTCACCTGCCACTTTCAATTGAAAGTCAGATTGAAGCCCGGGTGCTGATGATGTCGACCAACAATATCCTTTCCCCCGCAAGTGGAAAGCCGATTATTGTTCCGTCGCAGGATATGGTTCTTGGTTTATATTACATGACCAAAGAGCGTCCATTTGTTACCGGTACTGGTAAAGTCTTTGCCTCGATGGATGAGGTGCGGATGGCTTATGATGCTGGTGAAGTCGATCTTCAGGCTGCTATTAAGGTTCGCATGTCGCCAATTCAGGGGGCCCCAGTAGAGCGCGTTGCGACAACTGTTGGACGAATATTATTGCGCGAAGTTGTTCCGGATCTTATTGACTTCAAGCATGTCAACAAACTTATGGGCAAGAAACAAGTTGCTGATTTAATCGATATAAGTTTCCGTTATGCCGGAAATAAGGAAACAGTCATTCTTGCTGACAAGATTAAGGACACAGGTTTCCGTTATTCTACTCTGGCCGGAGTTTCGATCTGTCTGGATGATATGGTTATCCCGGAAACCAAAGAGGCACGGATCAAGGTTTCTGCTGAAGAAGTGAAGGACATTCAGCTGCAGTACACCGAAGGTCTAATAACTGATGGTGAACGCTATAATAAAGTTATTGATATCTGGGCTAAGTGTACCGAGGATATTGCCGGAACCATGCTTGGCAATATTGCGGTTGAAAAGATTAAATCGGAGAATGGCAAAGAGGTTGAAGTTTCATCGTTTAATGCTATCCACATGATGGCCGATTCTGGTGCGCGGGGAAGTGCTCAGCAGATTCGTCAGTTAGCTGGTATGCGTGGTTTGATGGCCAAGCCGGATGGCTCAATCATTGAAACGCCAATCACTGCTAATTTCCGTGAAGGCTTGACGGTTCTTCAGTATTTTATTTCGACTCACGGTGCTCGTAAGGGTTTGGCCGATACAGCGTTAAAAACAGCAAACTCCGGTTATTTGACCAGACGTCTTGTTGATGTTGCCCAGGATGCCATTATCATTGAGCAGGATTGTGACACTATTGATGGTATTGAGGTCTCATCTCTGACCGAAGGTGGAGAAGTTATTGAGCGTGTTGGCGATCGGATACTCGGTCGGGTTGCTCTGGACGATATCATTGACCCGGTCACTGATAAGCTGTTGGTTGAGTCGAATCAGTTGATTGACGAAGCATTGGTTGCGGTAATTGAAGAAGCAGGGATTGAAAGAGTTAAAATCCGCTCGGTTCTGACCTGTAAAAGTAAGCGTGGTATCTGTGCTTTCTGTTACGGTCGTGATCTGGCGCGTGGCCATCTGGTCAATCTTGGTGAAGCCGTCGGGGTCATTGCTGCACAGTCAATCGGTGAGCCAGGCACTCAGCTCACCATGCGTACCTTCCATATCGGTGGTACTGCTTCACGGCGCGCAGAACAGACTGCACTAGAGGCGCGTTTTGATGGAGCACTAAAATTTATCAACCTGATTACAGTTGATAATGTTGATGGCTTCCCAATTGTTATGAACCGTAAAGGTGAGATTGCTGTCGTTGATGCTACTGGTCGCGAGCGAGAGCGCTATTCAGTTGTTTATGGCACCCGTTTAAACCGCCAAGAAGGTGGTGAAATTAAAACTGGCGAGATCCTGGCAGAATGGGATCCCTATACTGTCCCAATTATTACTGAGGTTGGTGGAATCGTCCATTATGGCGATATCGCGGAAGGGATCAGTATGGAAGAGCAGGTTGACGAAGTCACTGGTCTTTCGCGTAAGGTCATTACCGAAGCTAAATCTGCTGATAAGCGACCTCGGATTACCCTGAAAGGGTCAGACGGTAAGACTGTCAAATTGCCGAATGGAACGCAGGCGCGATATATGTTGCCCATCGGGGCTAACCTTTCCGTCGAGGAAGGTGCCGAGCTTCACGCCGGTGCTATCCTGGCCAAGATTCAGCGTGAGACTACTAAAACTAAAGATATTACCGGCGGTTTGCCTCGTGTTGCAGAATTGTTTGAAGCACGTAAGCCCAAGGAGCTGGCAGTTATTTCAGAGATTGACGGGGTGGTGTCCTATGGTAAGGATTCCAAGGGCAAGCGCAAGATTATCGTCACTCCTGAATTTGGTGACCCAACTGAGTATTTGATCCCGAAAGGGAAGCATATTTCAGTGCATGAGGGGGACCTCTTCCATGCGGGTGAAGAATTGGTCGACGGTTCCAGCAATCCGCACGATATCCTGCGAGTACTTGGTAGTAAGGAGCTTTCAAAGTATCTGGTTGATGAGGTTCAAGAGGTTTATCGTTTGCAAGGAGTTAAAATTAACGATAAGCATATTGAAACAATCGTGCGGCAGATGTTGCGGAAGGTACAGATAAAAGAAGTCGGTGATACCAGCTTCCTTACGGATGACCAGATTGATCGTTGGGTCTTTGAGGGAGAGAATGATCGGGTACTGGCTGATGGGGGGCAACCAGCTATAGGCGAGCCTATTATGCTGGGGATTACTAAGGCGTCTCTGTCAACTGAGTCGTTTATTTCAGCAGCGTCTTTCCAGGAAACCACCAAGGTTCTGACCCAGGCCTCAATCCAGGGTAAAAAGGACTCGTTACATGGACTCAAGGAAAACGTTATTATGGGTCGCCTGATACCAGCTGGAACTGGAGTTGGTAGATATCGTTCTGCAGAGCTGATGCTTCCAGAGCCAGAGGCCAAATTAGAAGAACCGATTGAGATTGATGATTCGGAAACAGAGACGACTGAAGAGATAGATTAATGGTGCGGAGACTCCATATAATGAGCCTCCGAACTCAGTAAAGACTAATTTGTAGAGATGAAAAAAGAGCTTGACAAAGCTGGGATCGATTGATAATCTCAGCGGGTTTTTCCCCACAGGAGAGTCAGTCTTGAATGACTGAATAATGATAGAGATTTGGGAGAATCTAGATGCCAACTATTAACCAATTGATCCGCAACGGGCGTAAGAAGAAAGTTGTAAAATCAACTGCGCCTGCACTAAAGTCTTGTCCCCAGAGACGTGGAGTCTGTACTCGTGTTTACACAACAACTCCTAAAAAGCCTAACTCGGCGCTGCGAAAAGTAGCTCGGGTCCGTTTGACTAATGGGCATACAGTGACTTCATATATTCCGGGTGTGGGTCATAACCTGCAGGAGCACTCCGTGGTTTTGATTCGCGGCGGTCGGATTAAGGATTTACCGGGTGTGCGTTATCACATTGTTCGCGGTACCCTTGACCTCGCTGGGGTGAAAGATCGTAAGCAGGGCCGTTCCAAGTATGGCGCTAAGCGCCCTAAGTAACTATATAGTCTGAAGAAGAGGACGCTATGCCAAGAAGAAGAGAAGTCCCTAAGCGAATCATCCTGCCGGATCCAAAGTTTGCGGATTTGCTGGTTGCTAAATTTGTAAATAATGTCATGGTGGATGGAAAGAAAAGCACTGCTGAGCAGATTGTTTACGGCGCTTTTGCTCTAGTTGCTGAGCGTTCCGGAAATGATCCTCTTGAGGTTTTTAGGGCGGCCATGGAAAATGTGCGCCCAGTTCTTGAGGTCAAGTCTCGCCGTGTCGGTGGATCTACTTACCAGGTTCCAATCGAGGTAAGTCCCTCCCGTCGTACCGCTTTGGCAATGCGCTGGATTGCGATTCACGCGAGCAAACGTAGTGAGAAAACTATGCGTGAGCGTCTCGCTGGCGAGTTTTTAGATGCGTTTAATAACCGCGGTGCAGCCGTGAAAAAGCGCGAAGACGTTCACCGTATGGCAGATGCCAATAAGGCTTTTGCCCATTATCGCTGGTAGTTCAGTCGTTTAGATCAGGAGTAGTTTGTGGCTCGTAAGGTTGCATTAAATAAAACCCGCAATATCGGCATTATGGCTCATATTGACGCTGGAAAAACGACGACCACGGAGCGTATTCTCTATTATACGGGAGTTTCGCACAAGATCGGTGAGGTCCACGACGGTGCTGCCACTATGGACTGGATGGAGCAGGAGCAGGAGCGTGGTATTACTATTACGTCTGCCGCGACAACCTGTTTCTGGAAAGAGCATCGCGTCAATATTATTGATACTCCCGGTCACGTCGATTTTACCATAGAGGTAGAGCGGTCTTTGAAGGTTCTTGATGGTGCTGTGGCAGTTTTCTGTTCAGTTGGCGGTGTAGAGCCACAGTCTGAAACTGTCTGGCGTCAGGCGGACAAGTATGGCGTTCCAAGGATTGCTTTTATAAATAAAATGGATCGCATCGGTGCTGATTTTACGCGTGGTGTTGATATGATCCGCGAGCGTCTAGGGGCTAACCCCTTGCCAATTCAGTTGCCGATTGGTTCTGAAGAGAATTTCCGTGGCCTGGTTGACTTGGTTGCCATGCAGGCAATCGTCTGGGATGACGAATCGATGGGCGCTAAATACGAGATTGTCGATATACCTGCAGATATGGTTGACGATGTTGATGTTGCTCGGGAGGTATTGCTGGAAGAAATTTCTTCATATGACGATGAGTTGATGGAGAAGTATCTTGGCGGTGAGGAATTGTCTCTTGATGAAATCAAGTCTGCGATTCGTAAGGGAACCCGAGATATTGATTTCTGTCCAGTTCTGTGCGGCAGTGCATTTAAGAATAAAGGTGTTCAAACATTGCTGGATGCTGTAGTTGATTATATGCCTTCGCCGTTAGATGTTGAGCCGATGACAGGTGTTCATCCGGATACGGGTGAAGAGTTGGTTCGACCTGCAGACGATGACGCACCTTTTGCTGCTCTGGCGTTCAAAATTATGACAGACCCCTTTGTCGGTCAGCTAACTTTTTTTCGGGTTTATTCTGGCGTTGCCGAGTCTGGGACGACTGTCTCGAACTCAACTAAGAGTAGAAAAGAACGTTTTGGCCGCTTGTTAAAAATGCATGCCAATAAACGTGAGGAAATCAAGCAGGTCTATTCTGGTGATATTGCAGCTGCGGTTGGCCTAAAGAGCACAACGACCGGTGATACCCTTTGTGATCTGCAAAATCCGGCACTCCTCGAAACAATGGATTTTCCAGAGCCAGTTATTCATCTTTCAGTTGAGCCGAAAACTAAGGCCGATCAGGAAAAAATGGGGATTGCCCTGGGTAAGCTTTTGTCTGAAGATCCATCGTTGCGTGTTAAGACCGATGAAGAGACTGGCCAGACTATTTTATCTGGTATGGGTGAGTTGCACCTTGAGGTCATTGTCGATCGAATGAAGCGTGAGTTTAAGGTGGAGTGTAACGTTGGAGCACCTCAGGTTGCTTATCGTGAGTCTATTACTAAGACGGTTGAAGTCCAGGGCAAGTTTGTCCGCCAGTCTGGTGGCCGTGGTCAGTATGGCGATTGTTGGCTGAGACTTGAGCCTGGTGAGCCAGGGCAAGGTTTTGAATTTATTGATGCGATAAAAGGTGGAGTTATCCCCCGCGAGTATATTCCTGCGGTAGGTAAGGGCGCTGAAGAAGCTTCTTTAAATGGTGTGGTGGCCGGATTCCCCATCGTTGATATTAAGGTTACTTGTTTCGACGGTTCATACCATGATGTAGATTCCAATGAGATGGCATTTAAGATTGCAGGATCTATGGGTTTCAAGGAGGGTGCAAGAAAAGCCTCTCCGGTATTGCTTGAGCCGATTATGTCTGTTGAGGTTGTTGTTCCTGAAGAATATATGGGGGACGTTATTGGTGACCTGAATAGTCGCCGTGGCCGTATTATGGGAATGTCTTCTCGCGGCGGAGCGCAGATTGTGGATTCACATGTGCCACTCTCCGGGATGTTTGGTTATTCAACGGATTTGCGCAGTGCAACTCAGGGTCGCGCTACTTATTCAATGGTTTTTGATCATTATGATCAAGCACCAAAGGCAATTAGTGAAGAAATTATCGCCAAGGTCAATGGTTAGGCCGAGGATAGGAGTTTTGATATGTCCAAGCAAAAGTACGATAGGACAAAGCCGCACGTTAATATTGGCACTATAGGTCACGTTGACCACGGCAAGACCACACTGACCGCAGCAATCACCAAGGTATTGGCAGAGCTGTT
>JAQIBX010000170.1 GCA_027858895.1 Desulfuromusa sp.
TTCTGGCCCTGTGGGTGAACCGGCAAGAGTGTGTCACCCATACCCGAATCAACGCCTCTGCGTCTGACCTGAGGTAGGAGCCCGGTGCGGTAATTCCGCACGCCGGGATCTGTGCGGGGACGCCGGGTAACCGGTGTTCCTACCGCGACTAGAAATAAATTTCCGGGAACTCTGGTTTATTGTCAAAAGTAGTAAGTTTTGAAAGAATATAGAGAGTAAGCTAAATACGATCTGACCCAACAGTACCTGTCAGATCAAGTCTAAATTACTACAGGTTATATCTCCAGGCCGGTTTCTGGCTCAATAATCTTTAAAGCCCATCTTTCGCAAGGAGGATTGGCGAGCCTTGATGCCAAGTTTACAGAGCGGTTTACAGAGCGGTTAAAATGACAACTGAATAGGGAATCGACGTTACCGGCACACAGCCGGGGGAACCAAGACCCGATGGATAGTCCACCAAGGATTGTCTGTCGGGTTTTTTACGTTAAGAGGTAACATGGCAACACGCAAGAAAATAGATTGGGAAAGTATTCAAGACCAGTATCGGGCTGGTCAGTTATCTATCTCTGAGATAGCCCGTCAACATACTATCACGCCTGGCGCTATCCACAACAAAGCCAAGCGATATGGCTGGTCAAGGGATCTCACAGATAAAGTAAGAGAGCGTGTTAAAGCAAAACTTGTCACAGAGGATGTGACAGGTCACAACGCGGATGCCATTATTGAATCAGCTTCAGATATTGGTGTCGCTGTTATCAGGACGCAAAGAAAAGATATCGCCAAGCTGCAATCACTTGAGCAATCACTATTAAGTGAGCTAGGCGATGAAGAGAATAAGCCAACAAAAGTTCATGTGTCGAATTATCAGGGCGAAGTCAAACTTACGCCTCTATTGATCACTGTCACAGATAGGGCTTCTGCTCTTCAATCACTAGCCAACGTGCAACACAAGCGCATTCAGCTCCAAAGACAGGCATTCAACCTTGACGATAATAAGGGTGGCGATAATCCACTGGAAGACTTCTTCAATGAGATCCAGCGCCGGAACCAGGGGTTAAAAATTCGTGAAGATTGAAGTTACCGAGAATGACACAAACCCGCCACTGTCATGATCTCGTGTTTACATCACAGAAGGAAGTTTACACGATTAAATACGTATTTTGAGTAAAGCACAGCCTTAGCAAATTAATGGTTTTCTTTGATAATCCTGATAGAATTGATACTATTGAAGGAGCAAACAATGAAGCTGACCGAGGAAGCCTTAGCGAGAATCCCAGCGAAGTACAAGGTGAAGTTGAACAAGCTATCGCCGGAGAGCCGGCAGAAAGTGTTGAGAGCAGCAGAGAGGGTGCTGACAGCGGCACAGGAAAAGATCAAGAAGTAGCACCAATACCTAAACAGGCTGAACAGTCGGTAATCAAACAACGCTCTCCGACACAACCTGAGAATGATACCAAGCTGAAAAAGGAACGCAGCGCAATAGATCCAGAGAACGACACGTCGATTATGTGTGACCACCGTCTCACTACAGCACTTAACTCGAACTTATCCAGCTAAAGGATTGAAGCACATGATGGTGAAACTGGTAAGTTCAGTTGTTCTGGGTATCTTGCTTACTGTAAATTCAAGCATCACCGATGCAGCGAACATAAGTTTCCAGATAGACCAATTTTCAGCCGTAATATCCATTGATGGCGAAATTCAAGCTGGCGATTATTTGAAGTTTAGATCGACTGTAACTAATGCATTTGTAGAATCAACTGTCAACTATGAATGGTTTATTAAGAACCTAAAGGAAAACAACCCCAAAAGGTATAACGAACTACACGAGAAAACAGGAGATATTGGCGGAGTAATCTCTCTAACTGTTTCGCTTAATTCAGGTGGTGGGTCTCTAGAAGAAGCCATTAAAATTGGACAATCTACAAGAAAAATGGCTTTAAAAACAAGTGTTGCCGATACCGATGGAGCAGTGTGTAGTAGTGCCTGTTTCTTCGTTTGGGTTG
Source organism: Desulfuromusa sp. (assembly GCA_027858895.1). Classification (GTDB taxonomy): domain Bacteria; phylum Desulfobacterota; class Desulfuromonadia; order Desulfuromonadales; family Geopsychrobacteraceae; genus Desulfuromusa. Next base: position 2,007 of record JAQIBX010000170.1, read on the forward strand.
CAGGCATTAAACGCAGTGTACCCGCTAGAGACGATCCCAAGTGTCTCGGCATCCATAGAGTTTATTTCAAACCAGATCATTACAAAGGCTTGTCATCAAGGCGTGCAGAGCAGGTGTACAGTGAAGCTCAAAATACAGCTGTTGCGTATTTGCTGGAGATGGGCGTACCGATAGATATAGCAAATAAATCATTCCGAATCCCTTCCAATGAAGTGTATTTTCTAAACCAAAACGAAGTCAGCGACCTTGAGGGAATTGTTCCATATTTTGAAGAACTTCTTATCGCGAGGTGTGGAAGTTACTCTAAACAAGAGGAGAAAGACTATTTAGATTGCCAGATTATTTACCCACAACTGTCACAGGAGCGTTATGCTCAATTTGGTTTACAATTTAAAAAATCGATATCAAGTAAATGCAATGCATTATCAAGCGGCTATAGAAGTTATTTAGAAAATACATACATGGAAAATAGAAGGTGCAGAAATCTGAACTCCGATATTGAGAGCTGGAAACGGATTGCGACTTATTTAGGTTTTTCACAGCCGTAAGATGAATATACTTAAAAGCCAAAAAAGGGTTCAACTATTAGCCAAATTATTAGCTATTTTGGTTTTATACTAAAAAGGCACCTAACTCAAATGAGCTAAGTGCCTTATTTTATTGGCGCGCCGCGGAAGATTCGAACTCCCGGCCTTCTGATCCGTAGTCAGACGCTCTATCCAGCTGAGCTAGCGGCGCATAAGAGAGGCTTTATCGCTTAATTTAAGGGATTTGTCAATCCCTTTTGGATCTAGCATATTAAACTGGCGGAGAAGCGGGGATTCTCCCACTTTGTCACCAGCATCACGCTGGCTCCTGCGTCGACTCCCCTGCACTCGCTGACGCGGACGTCCTGTCCGCTTTTCTGACATTAAGTCAGCGCTTGCTCCGCTTCAAATCCCCACAACAGAGATTCCGTGTTTTATTGTTATGGCGGAGAAGCGGGGATTCGAACCCCGGGTAGCATACACTACACTCGCTTAGCAGGCGAGCACCATCGGCCTCTCGGTCACTTCTCCGCAATCAACAACTATGCAATTTTAAAATGGCGGAGGAGGTAGGATTGCCCACTTCGTCACCAGCATCACGCTGGCTCCTGCGTCGGCTCCCCTGCACTCGCTGACGCGGACGTCCTGTCCGCTTTTCTGACATTAAGTCAGCGCTTGCTCCGCTTCAAATCCTGTCAAGATTCGTCTAATTTTAAAATGGCGGAGGAGGTAGGATTTGAACCCACGGAACTCTCGTTCAACAGTTTTCAAGACTGCCGCCTTAAGCCACTCGGCCACTCCTCCGGAACATTATCTTATCTATATTTCATTTTCTGAAAAACTTTGGGACTGTATCGAAAATTACTTTAAAATGCAAGCGGAAACAAACGCTACTCAGAACGGTAGGCCTCTGGCATTTGCTTATTTTTCGATCTTCTGCAATCCACCCATATAAGGTTGCAGCACTTGAGGAATCAGCACTGAGCCATCTTCCTGCTGATAATTCTCAAGAATCGCCAGCAGAGTTCGCCCAACTGCCAAACCCGAGCCGTTCAGCGTATGCACTAATTCTGGTTTTTTAGCCCCTTCACGCCGAAAGCGGATTGATGCTCGCCGCGCTTGAAAATCACGAAAGTTGGAACAAGAGGAAATTTCCCGATAACATTCCTGTCCCGGCAACCAAACCTCAATATCAAAAGTCCGCGCAGCCGAAAAGCCAATATCTCCGGTACAGAGATCAATTACCCGGTAAGGAAGCTGCAATAGCTGTAGAACTTTTTCGGCATTCCCCAGCAATGCCTCTAGTTCGGCATCTGAATCTTCGGGGCGAACAAACTTGACCAACTCAACCTTATTAAACTGATGCTGGCGAATCAATCCACGGGTATCCTTCCCATGAGAACCCGCTTCCTTGCGAAAACATGGAGTGTAAGCGGTGTAACAGAGGGGCAGATCCTTTTCGGCAAGGATTTCATCCCGATGGATATTAGTCACTGGGACCTCTGCCGTTGGAATTAAAAACAGGTCCACATCTTCGGTGTGAAACAAATCACTTTCAAACTTGGGCAGCTGACCAGTTCCAGTCATCGAAACTCGATTAACCAGGAAGGGCGGCAGGGTTTCAGTATAGTTATGTTCGTCTGTATGCAGATCGAGCATAAAATTGATCAATGCCCGCTCCAGCCGTGCCCCGGCTCCAAAATAAATACAAAAACGCGCTCCAGAAAGTTTTGCAGCTCGCTCAAAGTCAAGAATGCCAAGATCCTCACCAACATCCCAATGTGCTTTGGCTGCAAATTTTAAAGCAGGTTTTTCACCCCAGGTACGAATCTCAACATTATCCTCCTCTGAGATTCCAACCGGACAGTGCTCATGCGGGATATTCGGAACCCCCATCAGCAGTTCATTGAGTTGTTCTTCCACAACACGCAACTGGTCATCCAACCCTTTGATCAGGCCAGAAACGTCCTTCATCCGAGCGATTTCATCCTGAACCTGGCTCTTGTCTTTGGTCCGACCAATCAATGTCGAAACTTTATTTTTTTCCGCTTTGAGAGATTCAGCTTCGTTGAGCAGTTCACGACGCCGTTGATCCAACGTTTGAAAACCAGAAAGATCCACCTTTCCACCACGGGAGGCAAGTGCCTTTTCAGCACCCTCAAAATTTTCGCGCAAGTATTTAATATCGAGCATGATTTACTCCTGTAAACAACCATAATCCAGTCGGAGAAAAGTTGATAACATGTCTATTCTCGAAGTTCAAGGTTTGTTGGCGTCGCAAAAAGTCCGACCTCCGGTGTTGCAGCGTTTTTTCAGGATCTCGACCTACTTTATGTAGGCCTTCACCCCTGAAAAACCTCTACGCCTTGTAGGACGAATTTTTTACTTAGCCATCTTATTCTTTTTTGCGAGGGCATCAAGGTTTGTTGTTTTGTCCTATCAGTAAACCTCACACGAGTGAGAGATGGATGGTAGCTGCAAGGCACAACACAGATTTTAGCCACAGGCGTAGCGATAGCTACGTCGAGGACAAAAATCAGGGTTGTAACGCCACAGATGCCGTGCAGCTCTCACCCGCTGCCCCCATTGACCCACCATTCGTGATCATCATCAAACCACCACTTTGAAGAGTCTGTCTCCCAGATCGTTTCCGCCAATTGTTTAGCGATCTCAGTTTTCAGGCGTAATTTGGAAAAAGGATACCACTCATCAGCATTACGATTTCCCAGATCCTTATGCTCTTTCAGTGACAGGACCATCTCTAACTGATCTGCATCGTGAGCAAGCTGGGACTCAGGAGTCTCCCTGGCGTTAAATTCCTGCAAGGTGTTTCGATAATCATCACCAAAGGGCAGCTGCCTGGCCAGATCCTCCACCGCCTTTTCCTCATCGGCTTGGACATACTTTTTATTGACGTAATTCAGATCACCGGTCCGCGCTTCGGGGATATCGTGAAACAGACACAACTGCAATACCCGCCCGACATTGACCTGACCATCCATCTGCGCCAAGGTGTAACCGATCATTGCCGTACGAAAGCTGTGTTCAGCTACCGATTCAGCCCCTGAACCGAGAAATTGAAATCCGGTTCGCGGCGTGCGCTTGAGCATTCCAACCTCGAACAAAAAATTAGCGAGATTTTTCATACAACGTCTCCACAAAACATTTCTCAGCCGTGCCAGACCAGAAAAACACCCATCAGAATGAGTGCCGTCGAAGCCAAACGGATACGACCAAAAGATTCTCCAAGAAACAATAGTCCGATCAGTACACCAATCAGAAGGCTGACCTGTCTTACAGGAACTGCATAACTGACCGGCGCTAATTGCAATCCGAAACGGAACGACAAAAAAGAAGCCATAATAACCGGCCCTGACCAAAGAATCAGCTTAGGATTCTGCCGCCATCCTCCCAAAATCCGACCCTGGTAACGGGGGCGCAGCAGATTCAGTGACATGAAGCTAAACATGAAAAAGACCAGAACATAAGTAAACTGGTAAGCGGAATAGCTATCGACACCAGTTTTATCGATCACTGAGCCGATCGAATAGATAAATCCGGCCAACAGCGCCGCCTGTACCGAACGATTACCTAACTGGGTAAATGGGCGCAGGATTTCTTCCAGAGATAACCCTCGCAACTGAATACAGTAGGCCCCCAGAGCAATCAACACGATCCCGGCAACCCCGATCAAACTCAAATTTTCCCCAAGAAAGAGCACCCCCCAAATCGGCACATAAAGCATTGCGGTCTGTGCCAGCGGATAAGTGACCGACAAATCCCCTTCTCGATATGCGAAGCCACCCAGCCAGTGGTAAAGTACAAAACAAATGGCAGCCGAAGCAGAAAGAAGTACTAAATGTAAGGTCAGCCTTGGAAATAATCCTAATCCTGCGGTCAGCAGAGTCATCATGCTCCAGGAAGAGAGAAACATCCACCAGATAAAAATGGTCTTATCGCGACTCTGCTTCACCATCAGGTTCCACAGCGCATGCATCAAAGCAGAAAAAATAATGAATAACAGAGCAAGTGTTTCCATGGCGGGCATCACTGTTGATTGTCGTTGGGGAAGAAAGCCTCTTTACAGTTTTCGGGAACACGCTATCATTGTGATTAAGCGAAGATCAACCTTTAGAATTAAAAGGATTAGAATATGACGAACTATCGTATAGAACTGGATTCGCTGGGAGAAATGCGGATTCCGGTAGATGCCCTTTATGGTGCCCAGACGGCAAGAGCGATTGACAACTTTCCGATTTCAGGAATTCCGCTACCACAACCAATGTTGCGGGCTCTTGGGCTGATTAAAAAACATGCCGCGCAGACGAATCAAGGCCTCGGACTGATCTCCGCAGAAACGGCCGAGGCGATCAGTCGGGCAGCAGCTGAAGTGGTTGCAGGGAAACTGGATGATCAATTTCCGGTCGATATTTTCCAGACAGGCTCAGGTACCAGCAGCAATATGAACGCTAATGAGGTTATCGCTAACCGCGCAGCCCGCTTGCTTGGACAGCCACTGGGCAGCAAAACTATCCATCCCAACGATCACGTCAACCTTGGCCAATCAAGCAATGATGTCTTTCCCAGCGCAATTCATATTGCCTGCACTGAACAATTGCACCGAAAACTGCTCCCGGCGCTGGAACAATTACTCCAGCAACTCGCCGAAAAATCTGACGAATTCAAAGATGTTCTGAAAATCGGTCGAACTCATTTACAGGACGCAACTCCGATTAAACTCGGGCAGGTTTTTTCCGGTTACGCAAGGCAGGTCGAACTCACTCACGAACGACTTGCCACCACTGCCAACGGGCTTTACGAACTGCCCCTCGGGGGAACAGCTGTCGGAACCGGAATCAACACTCACCCGGAATTCGCCTCAAGTACTATTGCCGCAATTGCTCGCGAAACCGACCTCCCGTTTCGGGAAGCAAGCAATCACTTCGAGGCTCAGGGAGCAAAAGATGCCTTGATTACAACCAGCAACAGTTTAAAAGGTTGCGCGGTCAGCTTATTCAAAATTGCCAACGATATTCGCTTTCTGGCCAGTGGGCCACGCTGCGGCATCGGTGAACTAATCCTTCCCGCAGTACAGCCGGGCAGTTCCATCATGCCGGGTAAAATCAACCCGGTCATGGCCGAAGCACTGATGCAAGTTTGTGCTCAGGTGATCGGCAATGATGCCACCGTTTCCCTCTGTGGTCTCTCCGGAAATTTCGAATTGAATGTGATGATGCCAGTTATGGCCTACAATATCTTACAAAGCATCGAACTTCTCAGTAATGGGATTAAAGCCTTTGATGAAAAATGTCTGACGGGGCTTCAAGCAGATGAAAAGCGCTGTACCGACCTGCTGGAAAAGAGTTTGGCACTGGTGACCGCTCTGGTTCCAGAAATTGGCTATGATCGAGCTGCCGATCTGGCCAAACAAGCGCATAAAACGGGAAAGACCTTACGTGAGCTGGCGCTGGAGGATGGAGTCGATGCAGTTGTGCTGGATAAACTTCTCGATCCGGCATCGATGACGGAACCGAACAGTTAAAAATGAAAGGCATTAACGCAGAGGTGCAGAGTCCGCTGAGAAAACCTTAGAGCTTTTGTTTTAGGTTAAAATCTAAAAAGATTTCGATTTTCTCTGCTTCTCTCCGCCTCTGCGTTAAAGCTTGTGATTTGCTTAATACTATTTGTGTTTTGGTAGATCATCCTACCCGATCAATTCAGCGTCCGCAGAATCCCTTCACCCAACACCTTCCGCTGCCAGTTTTTCAGCAAGTCAATCCCGGCGAGATCCTGTTCCTGTTTAGGATGCTTACACGCTAACTCTTCCAGAAGCGCATTATTGATCAATACCCCCGGATCCAGTTCCAGTTCAGCGGCAACCTGCGTGCGCCATTCCTTCAAACGAATCACCCGTTTTTCAACCTGCGGATCTTTTTCTCGACGTTCCCTGCGTGGATAGGTCGGCAGTTCAGCCTCTGGCAAGTCAAGTGCAAAGCTGATCGCATGCATAAGCTTTTTGCCATAACGATCAACCAAGCGTGGCGACATCCCTGGAACGTTGGACATTTGGCTCAATTCCTTCGGCATCAGCCTGGCCAACTCCAGCAACTCCTTACTGCCAAAAACTTTATACAGTGGATAGTCCCGCCGTTGTGCTTCGGCATCACGCCAGTGCAACAAACTTTCCAACACCGCCAGTTGGCGGCGGCCGAGAGTTCCCGCCCCCTTGAAACGCAGAAACATCCCACCCTGACGAACAACAAAGCGGACCTTTTCCATCAGGGCGAATTCCTCCTGCACCCATTCCAGACGCCCTTTTTCTATTAATTGCGCTTCCAGAATTTCAACCAGTTCATGCAGATGACTAGTATCTTCCGCCGCATAACGAATCATCGCTTCAGGGAGTGGGCGTTTTGACCAATCGGCACGCTGATATTGTTTATCCAGTTCAACCGAAAAATGGTTGCGCAACACATCCGCCAAACCAAAACGTGCTTCGCCGAGAAACTGGCTGGAGATCATGGTATCGAACAGGCCATTTATCTCGATATCAAAATCACGGGCCAGACAACGGATATCATAGTCAGCAGCGTGGAAAATCTTGCGAATCTGCGGATTTGCCAACACCGGTTGCAATGAACTCAGATCTGCGCCCACCAGAGGGTCGATCAAAACCGTTGTTTCGGGAGTCGAAAACTGTAACAGACAGACTTTTTCCTGATAATTGTGCATCGAATCTGCTTCCAGATCGACAGCAATCACCTGATAGCTGCTGAGTTGTGCGGCAAATTCGATAACCTGTTCAGTCCTGGTCAGAATGGGTGGTAAAGACATTTAAACTCCATTATTAAGTAGCTTATCAAGCACCTTTTTATGGGCACCGTGCAAGGCTATATTTTTCAACTTATCCAGCGAAAACCAACAATTGTCCCCTGCAGAGACGTTGGGAAAATGTTCCATTTTCTTACAATAAACAATAGATTTCAGACGAAAATGGCTGTAAATATGCTGGATGCTGCCGATTTTTTCTGCGTCCCCTTTAAGTCCGAAATCAGACAACAACAAAGGTAATTTTTTCTCCGGATCTTCTCCCTCAGTCAAACTGATTGTCGGAAACTCCCATAGTCCACCCAGGAATCCATCCGCCACACGGCGCCTGACCAAATATTGGTCTTGATGATCAATCAATAACGCAACTTCATAGCGAGTCGGAATCTGTTTTGCCACCTGTTTTAATGGCAGTTCCAGCTCCAACCCAAATTTGTGCGCCTGACAGAATTCAGCTAACGGACATTCGCTACAAAGCGGCTTGCGCGGCACACAGACCATTGCTCCCAGATCCATAATCGCCTGGGTATAATCATGCACCCTTTCGGTCGGTGTCAGTTTCTCGGACCATTGCCAGAGTTGTTTTTCTGCTGAAGCCGATCGGGGCGGTTCCTGCAAAGCAAACAATCGACACAACACCCGTCGAACATTGCCATCCAGAATGGGAGCTCGCAGGTCAAATGCCAGCGCTGAAATTGCTCCTGCTGTTGAACGCCCTATTCCTGGAAGTTTCTGTAACGATTCAACCTCCTCCGGGAAACGGCCCTTGAACTGTTCAACTACCATCTTTGCCGCAGCATGTAAATTTCTGGCGCGGGAGTAATAGCCCAGTCCAGCCCAGAGATCGATAACATCTTCCAGTGATGCAGCAGCCAGAAGTCCGACCGTCGGGAGTTGTTGCAGAAAGCGTTGATAATAGCCGATAACTGCAGTAACTGTCGTTTGCTGCAGCATAACTTCCGACAGCCAGATACGGTAAGGATCACGAGTGTTGCGCCAGGGGAGATCACGCCCAGCCTGACCGTACCACGCCAGCAGACGCTCAGCATAATCGACAGGAGTAAAAGGGAGATCAGCCAATTTCAGCCATTGCCGCCAAGGTCGTTTCCATTTCTTCACGCGTGCCAATGGTAATTCTCAGTCCATGTCTGAGCAATGGATCGGAAAAATAACGCACCAGAATTTTGCGGCTGAACAACGCATCATAAATCCGCTTACTATTCGAGTCTGGCGATTCAGCGAAAATATAATTTGCCTGCGAAGGGTTGACCCGGTAGCCAATTTTACCCAATTCTGCACTGAACCAATCACGAGTGTCACGAATCTTTGCAACCGTTGCCAGCAGATAAGCTTGATCTTGCAATGCAGCTGTCGCCGCAACCAGCGCCAATCGATCCAGGTGATAATGGTCACGGATCTTATCGAGGGCGGAAACCACCTCTGGTCGAGCCACCGCCAATCCCAACCGCATGCCAGCCAATGAATAACTTTTCGAAAAGGTTCGCGTGACAACAATGTTCTCGTACTTGTTCACCAACTCCATAGCCGAAGCATCAGTGAAATCGACATAAGCCTCATCAACCACCAGGATACCAACACAACGCTCAGCCAAAGTTTCAATATAGTTGTTGTCAAAGCTAAATCCGAGCGGTGCATTGGGGCTGGTGAGGAAGAAAATTTTCCCATCATATCTATCTGGAAAATCAGCGATCTGAAAGTCTTTCGTCAGGCCGAAGGTACGAACCTTCGCTCCCTGAATCTCGGCCAATGCTGCATAATAAGAATAGGAAGGGTGCACATAGGCGATCTCATCACCCTCACCGGCAAACGCACGAATCAGATTGTTAAGCAATTCATCTGAGCCATTCGCCATGATGACCCAGGAAGGATCAAAACCGTACAATTCTGCGGTGACTTGTCTGGCCTCTTTGCTCGCGGCATCAGGATATTTACGCAGATTCTCTCCACCGTTAGCCATCTCTGCAGTAATTGCTTCGACAACTTTGGGTGACGGCGGGTAGGGGTTTTCGTTGCTATTCAACTTGATCCAGCCCGGTTCTTCAGGCTGAAAACCAGGAACGTAGCCCGCCATTTCGGCGATGTTTTTACGTAGTGGAAGCATCGTTTATTCCTTCTTTATCTCCCTCACCCTGACTCTCTCCCCAAGGAGAGGAAACCAACCGTCCCTTCTCCCGTGGGGAGAAGGTGGCCAAAGGCCGGATGAGGGGGCTTTTCAGCTTTTCAAACTTCTTTCCAACAGATGCCTGTAAATATCTTCCAATACCGGCTCCAAAGAGTTCAGCACATCATGATTCCAAAACCTGACAACCTTAATTCCTGCTCCATTCAGAACTTTCGTACGTTCTTTGTCATACAATGTCTGCTCATCCTCGTTATGACCACCACCATCAAGCTCAACCGCCAACGCAGCATCATGGCAATAGAAATGCCTCCAAGTGGGTGTTGCCGACGAAACTTAAAGCCACAAAATCGCCGACCCCTCAATATTTGCCAGAGCAGACTTTCTGCATCTGTCTGCTGGTTGCGAAGCTGTCTGGCAAAACCAAGTAGTTCCGGTGGTACTGCCACTGGTTCCCTCACCCTAGCCCTCTCCCTTAGGGAGAGGGAATTACTCCCCCCCCACACCGTCACAACTCCCCCTTCTCCCAGGGGAGAAGGTGCCCAACGGGCGGATGAGGGGATTTTTAAGCTTCAATATTCCTTCAAAACCTGATATTCAGTTGTCCGGCGAGCCGGAGTAAATCCCGCTCCGCGAACCAGCTCGACAATCTCTTCCTGTGACATTTGAAACGAGCAACCAGCCGCAGCAACTACATTCTCTTCCAGCATCGTGCCGCCCAGATCATTGCCGCCGAAAAACAAGGCCACCTGCGCCATGCGCGCACCCTGAGTCACCCAACTGGCCTGAATATTTTCGATATTATTGAGGACAATCCGGGACACTGCCAGAACCTTGAGATACTCAATCCCACTGGCCGATTCACCACCAAGTTCAGTGTTGTCCGGCTGATACGACCAGGGGATAAAAGCGGTAAAACCGCCACTACGCTCCTGGATTTCACGAATCCGGAACAGGTGCTCAATAATATCTTCTGGAGTTTCCTTACTACCGAACATCATCGTTGCCGTTGTGCGCATTCCGAGTCTATGAGCCTCTTCCATAACCCAGGCCCACTTTTCCCAGCCAATTTTATTTGGGGAGATCTCCTGCCGGACCCGATCAACCAGAATTTCAGCTCCGCCGCCCGGTACCGAAGCCAATCCAGCCGCTTGCAGACGCTGCAAACATTCCTGCATAGTCAAGCCAGAAAGCTTGGCGATATGAATCACCTCAGCCGGGGAGAGGGAATGAATTTGCACCTGCGGGAAACGTTCAGCTAGCTGCCGAAACAGATTTTCAAACCACTCAATTTCCAGGGTCGGATGTAATCCTCCCTGCATCAACAGCTGGGTGCCATCATGATCAACCAGTTCCTGCACCTTGGCAAAAATCGTCTCAATATCGAGCAGGTAAGCATCGTCCTCACCACCTTTACGATAAAAGGCACAGAAGCGGCACTGCGATTCACAAATATTCGAATAATTGACGTTGCGATCCACCACAAAAGTCACCCGTTTTTCTGGATGCTTCTTCCGCCGGATTTCATCTGCCAGCTGACCAACCTTGAGCAAATCTGCCTTGGTCAAAAACCAGAGAGCCTCTTCACGGTTGATTGGCTGACGGGTGTCAATCTTTGTCTTGATTTTTTTGTAAATGTCCATAAACCTCGTAGGGGCGAACCTCGTGTTCGCCCACCTTTGATGTCTCATATAACCGGGCGAACACGAGGTTCGCCCCTACTATGTATCGGCACTGTCATCCAACCGACCAAAAAAGGCACCAATGCTGCGTTCTGCAATAGTCCGCATCAGGGGGATCTGTTTTAATGGCAAGTTATCGTCAGCAACTGCAGAAGCAACGTGATACATCTGTTCCCAGGGAAGGGGAGCTTTTTTTGCTGACTTGAGCCAGGTTGTTGTCAGAATCAAACGTTCCAACCAGGCAGCGCGCCGCAATTCCAAAATTTTATCGACCAGCAGTTCAATGGGCTCATTACGATCAGAGTATTTATGCTGGCGGAAAAAATGATCGAGGATGGCATCAACCTCAATATCGTCTTCAAACCAGCTGTCGGCAAACAATAGTCGCTCCGGCCAAGTGGAAGATGCCAGCAAGGCTTGCTGGCGCTTTTTGGTTGAAAGCGTGGCTGGCCTTTTGTTTTCCAACTCACTTTTGAGCAACTCCAATTCGCGCAAACCATCAAAAGAAACCGCCTTCCACTGATCCCAACCCAGTTGTTCCGCAATCGCTAGCAGCCAATGGTTGGGAACCTTATCGACCCTGGCACCATCGGCAAGAACCTGACAGAGGCGTTGATCGATATACTCGATACTGACCTCAACTCCGCCAATTTCAGACTGGAGCATGTCGCGAAACTGCTGTAAATGGCCCTTACTCTCCAAGGTTAAAAGGAAAGCATCGGCAACGCCAAAACCTTTTTTCGGCATGATTGAGCAACCCAGATATTGACGTCCCTGAGGGATAATAATCTGTAACGATTGCGCTTCGGCACCGTCTACAGTTGAAGCGTAGGCGCGAACTTTTACCGGGCTTTTTAGCGGAGCACAATCGATCCGGGCACGACGGGCATTAGTAATAGCCTGATCCAGCATTTTCCGCATCTTTTCCGGAAACCAGTTGCGGGAGATAATCAGCCGTCGCAGAATGATCGATGTAAAGAACTCGCCTTCTGCATGGGCAAGAAAATCGGCAACCTGAGCCCGCATTTCCAGCTGCGGATGAAACAGCATTAAGGCGGCTGTCTCCCGAGCTATAGTGCTGTTGGAATAAAACATTCGTCGATACAGTTCAAGCTGAACTTCTGCATCACCGATAGCCATCATCTGCAATAAAACATCGACAAATTCAAATGCGGAGGACGCTCCCATTTTATCGAAATCTTCCAGTAAGTCTTCCAACATTGACTCAGAAGAGCCTTGGAATTGTTCGTCAGTTGATGTTATCTCTGCCATTCTATGTGCGCTGGCCTGATGCAGCTGTGGTAGAATTTCAACCCGTGCATTCAGTAGCACCCCTGTCACTTCTGCACCCAACTCCAAATCAATTTCGGGGCAGAAAACATGATGTGCCAAAGCTGTCTGCCAGAGATTCATGATCTCTTCAGCCTTGGGTCTCCGACGCTCCAGATTGGTGCGCAAAATATCCATGACTTGAGTCAATAATAACAATGTGGCATCAATTCCCTGATCATCTTCGGCGCGGTACAGTGTGACCAACTGAATCGCCAGGTCATCAGCTGATCGATCTTGTCGTAGGGCAGCGCGTAATCTTTTTTCCATCGTTGCCGAAAGAGTGAGATCACCTGGTACATGATGGCGATAGGTTTCAATCAATGCCTCTATCTCGTTTTCACCCGCAATCAGGCTCCCCTGAGAACTATCAGTCAATTGTGTATCGTAGCTCTCTATTTCTTCAGCCAGAAAATCATCTAGCATCTCTCTAATTTCATCCATCTCTATTTCGGAGTCATCGAACAAAAATTCCAGGTTCTTCTTGCTTGGAAAGCGTTTACCATTGTACGGCTTTCCATCAATTCTTTTTCGCACTGCGCGGTAGCGTTGGCACATTCCCCGATACCAATCTGGCGAATCGGCCACATGCTCTGTGAAAATACCAAGAATATCTTCAGCTGCTGCCGATTGTTTGACGTCTTCGGTCAAATCGGGGAAATTCAAAAACTGATCAATGTTGAGAGGAAAATCGATGAGGGCCACCGGACGCTGTTTTTCATTAATCACTTGCAACACCACCTTGCGGCAATCGCAATTTATCATGACACAGTAAAGTTCAATAAACTGATAGGTTCCGGCTTTCGCTTTGCCTGCCTTGTTCGGCAGAGTTATCTCCTCTATCCCTTTTTTAGAATTGTGAAAAATATCCACGTAAGGAGCGACTCCAAGTTCGGAATAAGTATTTGGCATTATTTGTATTCCTCCAATTCATTATAGAGTGTATCCCGCTCCACCGGAATTTTCCCCGCCTTGCGAATCAAGTTAATAATCCGATTTTTGCTGATCACTTGTGGCGAATCGGCTCCGGCATCATGACCAATCTGTTCCTCAATCACCGTTCCATCCAGATCATTGACCCCGAAGCAAAGTGCTGTCTGGGCAATTTTCATTCCAAGCATCACCCAGTAGGCTTTGACATGTTGAAAATTATCCAGATAGATGCGACTGATTGCCAGAGTTTTCAGCGCATCAACACCACCGACCCCTTTCGCCCCGAGAACTCGGGTATTATCAGGCTGAAAAGCCAAAGGGATAAAACTTTGAAAGCCACCGGTGCGATCCTGCAATTCACGCAGGCGACGCATATGATCAACCCGGTCAGTATATTTTTCCAGGTGACCAAATAACATCGTGGCATTACTTTTTAATCCGGCATTGTGGATTTGTTCAGTAACTTCCAACCAACGTTCACCCGATATTTTTTCAGGACAGATTTTATCTCGTACTTCTTTATTGAAAATTTCAGCACCCCCGCCAGGCATGGAACCAAGGCCGGCTTCCCGCAATGCATTGATCACCTCAGGCACTGTCGTTCGGCTTATTTTGGCAAAATAGTCAATTTCTACCGCTGTGAATGCCTTGATATGTAATTGCGTTGAAACAGCCTTGATGGTGCGCAACATGTCGAGATAAAATTCAAAGGGTAAGCGAGGATGCAAACCGCCAACTGAATGGATCTCTGTAGCGCCGGCGGCAACCGCCTCTGCTGCCTTTTCCCGGATATCATCCAGAGCCAGAGTATAACCGTCATCCTCCCCTTCCAGCTTGGAAAAAGCACAGAAAATACACTGGTTAACACAAATATTGGTGTAGTTGATATGCCGGTTAACATTGAAGAAAACCCGGTTACCATTCTTGCGCTGATTCACTTCTGCCGCCAGCTCACCAATTGCCAGCAGATCGTTCGACTCAAACAGCGCCAGAGCATCTGCATCGCTGATGCGTTGATTGTTTCTGATCTTTTCCTGCAATTCTTGAAACAGGTTCGTCATGTTTATTCCTGTCATCTCTATGTTTCAGTTCCCCAGCGTTTAAACAGCTGGTGTTCAATTCCAAGACTATCTAAAACTTTGCCGACCACAAAATTCACCAGATCAGCAACCGACTCTGGGTGCTGATAAAACCCCGGCATCGCTGGTAATATATGTGCGCCAGCTTTGGACAACCGCAGCAGATTTTCCAGGTGAATCTGATTGAACGGTGTCTCACGTGGTACCAATAATAGTTTCTTATTTTCTTTCAGTGCAACATCAGCAACCCGCTCCAGCAGGTTATCAGACAAACCTGCTGCAATCCGACCCACTGTTCCCATTGAGCAGGGACAGATAACGACCGCCTCAGGTGCACTCGACCCACTGGCAACTGGGGCAAAAAAATCATTGAGAGCATAATGCGTCAGGCTATCATCTGCCTTGAAATGCTCTTTGAGTTGCTGTGAACCTTCTTGTGGATTTTCTGAAACTTTCAGTCCAGTTTCAAAAGCCAGCACCTGCCGACCCGTATTGGTCAATAATACGGTCACCTGTTTTTCAGCACGCAACAATTCCTCGATCAGGCGTAAGCCATAGATTGAACCCGAGGCTCCAGTTATACCAACCACAATATTTTTCATAACTACCTTTTTTCTTTACCACAGAGGCACTGAGACACTGAGAAAATATAAAACCAATAAGATTGTGCAGTTCTCTGGGCCTCTGTGTCTCAGTGGTTAAACTAACGCATCAATCAGGGTAAACACAAAAATCGTCACACTGATATAGCCATTCATATTGAAAAAAGCCGCATCCAGCTTCGATAAATCATCCGGTTTAACCAGCAAGTGTTCATAAATCAGCAACCCCGCAACCACCACAACTCCGACAAAATAGATCCAGCCCAAGCCACTGCCCGGTAATACCAAGAGCAGGAACAACAGCATCAACCCGTGAAAAATCCGCACCATAAAAAAGGATTTTTCTTTGCCTAATTTTGACGGAACGGAATGGAGGCCATGCTCCACATCATAATCATAATCCTGCAGAGCATAAAAGATATCAAAACCAGACACCCAGAACAACACCGCCAGGCCAAGAGAGATCACCGACCAACCGAGATCGCCGCGTAACGCCACCCAAGCGCCTATCGGCGCAGCGGCAAGACAAATTCCCAGAACCACATGGGCAAAATGGGTAAAACGTTTGCAGTAAGCATACAGAACAAAGAACCCGACCACAATTGGTGCCAATTTCAAACAGAGGGGATTCAGCATCCAGGCAGAAAAAAAGAAAATAACCAAGGCGACCAGAATAAATAAACTCGCTTCCAGGATCGATACTTTTCCGGCAGGAATATGACGCTCAGCAGTCCGCGGGTTGTCAGCATCAATTTTTGCATCAATCAGTCGATTCAAGCCCATTGCTGCGGTTCGTGCCCCCACCATTGCCATGCAAATCCAGAACACCTGCCCAACTCCGGGAGGTTTTCCGCTCGCCAGAGCTGCTAGAACCACCCCCATCAAGGCGAACGGAAAGGCAAAAATCGTATGGGAGAATTTGATCATCTCCAGAAGAGTTTTAATTTTATCTAGCACCTGCCCCTTATCCATTTCACCAACTTCCTTTTCATTGCTAATAACGAAGCGGACAATTTACACCCTGACAAGTCACGTCACAAGCCATTTTCAGCCATTTGTTTCCTGCACTCTGTCTGCTATGATGCCAACCATGCCTGAGCTTTTAAATGAATATGGACTGTTGTCACTCTTTTTAATCAGTTTCTGTGCCTCCACCCTGCTACCACTGGGGTCAGAATGGTTCCTGGTTGTCCTGCTGTTACAAGGCAGCAACCCGGTTACAGCGGTGATAATTGCCACCCTCGGCAATTCGTTTGGATCCGGAACCAATTACCTGATCGGCTATTATGGCGGTGATTGGTTGGCGGAAAAATTGCTCCGAATCGATAAAAAAAGACAGCAACAAGCAGAATCCTGGTTTAACCGTTACGGCAGTTGGTCTCTACTGCTGGCATGGCTACCGATTGTCGGGGATCCATTGTGCCTGGTCAGCGGTATGCTAAAAACTCCGTTTATTCGCTTTTCCCTGCTGGTAACAACTGGTAAGGGGTTACGTTATTTTTTTCTGGCTCTGATAACCTTGCAGGGTGCAGTAATCCTCGCTTAATCTGGATTAGCCTGATGCTTTATACCCCGGCGTTTGCCGCCCTATTTCTTGCAAATTTGCTTCTGGTAGCCAGTTTCGCTTCTTTTTTTCTATTCCCTCTATTTATCACCGGACACGGTGGGTCCAACCAGGATATTGGCATCATCATGGGTATATTTGCGCTGGCTTCAGCGCTCTCCCGTCCCTGGATTTCAGAAATGATCGACCGGATTGGTCGCAAGCGCAGCTTTACTATTGGCTGCACCATCATGACAATTTTACCTTTGACCTATCTGATGCTGCAAGGATCGCTCTCCGATTATTACATCACACTGCTTCTCATCCGCATTATTCACGGAATTGGACTGGCAATTTGCTTTACATCCATATTCACTTTTATTGTCGATCTAATTCCGGTCGGCCGCCTCAATGAGGGAATCGGGATGTTTGGCACCTCCGGCTTGATCGGTATGGCAATCGGGCCGATGATTGCTGAACCCATATTACACAACTTTGGCTTTTCCACCTTCTTCCTCACCGCTGCCGGGTTTGCTGCAACGGCCTTGCTCCTGCAGTTACCGGTCAAGGATCAGCACCACCTACAACCCTCAGCGCAACCAAAATCTCCCTCTTTTTTCGCCCTATTGAAAACACGAAAACAGACCATCTGTGGTGGGTTAGCGCTATTATTTGGCTTTGGTCTGGCTGCAACTGGAAACTTCATTGCTCCGTTTGCTCAAGCACGGGAACTCAGCTATATATCGCTCTACTATGTCGCCTATTCCTGTGCGGCAGTCGGCGTCCGTTTTATAGCTGGAAAGATGGCTGATCGAGTCGGTGAAAATCAGATAATTCCCTGGGGGCTGGCTCTTGCTGCGGGAGGATTACTTCTCGTTCCGCTGGTTCAGGGTAATTTGTTGTTACTTACCGTCGGATTCGTTTTTGGCATTGGGCATGGTCTATTGTTTCCCGCGCTGAATGCCATGGCTGTGCGCGATGAACCCTATGCTGTTCGTGGTAAAGTAACCGGGATTTTTACTGGCGGAATTGATAGCGGAATCTTTTGCGGCGCCTTGGTTCTGGGGATGGTTGGTGAGGTTGCAGGATTTACCGCTCTCTTTATCTGTGCTGGGCTGATTGTCCTGAGCGGGCTCTATCTGTTTCGCTTGAAGCCTACTTACAATTAGACCCTAACTCTACTTCGTCAGCTGCTGCATCATCAGGTCAGCCAGGCCGATCCCACCTTGCTGGGCGGTAATCTTTGCCGCCTCCATATCCTGTAACTGCGCATAAATATCATCGGCATTGCCGCGCTGAATCAGGCCATCATCGGGAACAGTTTTACGCATTTCTTTATACATCTGTTGAATAAAAATCGCTTCAAACTGTTGTGCAGCTTCTTTCAGTTTTTGAGGATCTTGTCCTTTGTGGGCATTAGGCGCCTGGGTTGTCACCTGGCTGAATAATTGAGCTGAATCGATTCGCGATTCCATTACAACACCACCAGATCGGCATACAATGCCCCTGCTGCTTTTACCGCCTGGAAGATAGCAATCAGATCACGCGGGGTTGCACCAATCGCATTCAGAGCAGAAGCAACATCACTAATACTGACACCCTGCTCCAACACCACTAGGTTACCTGCTTCTTCAACCACCCCAATATCAGTCTCAGGGGTAACCACCGTCTCTCCCTCCGAAAATGCATTCGGTTGTGACACATTGGTTTTCTCACTGATGACCAGATTGAGATTACCGTGAGAAACAGCAACAGTTGAAATTCTGACTCCGTTACCCATAACAATAGTTCCGGTCTTTTCATTAACAACAATTCGAGCCAGAGTATCTGGAATAACCGTTAAATGTTCCAGTTCAGCAACAAATTCAACAACTCTATCCTGATAAGCTTCTGGTACTGTAACCTGCATTTGTCCAGCATCAAGGGAACGAGCCGGGGTACCACCAAAGTGTTTATTAACTGCTTTACTCATCCGCGACACCGTAGTGAAATCAGATTCTTTCAAACGATAATTCAACTCAGAGTCTTCACCAAAAACAAAGGGAACTTCTCGTTCAACTAATGCTCCATCCGGGATTCTACCAGCGGTCGGATGATTTTTCTGAACCTTGGCTGCCTTGCCCCCAAATGCCAGCGAACCAACGACCAAAGCCCCCTGAGCAACCGCATAATATTTTCCATCTGCAGCTTTTAGCGGAGTCATCAGCAGGGTTCCTCCAGCCAGATTGTCCGCATCTCCAACTGAGGAGACCGACACATCAATAGCATTCCCGGCTCGGGCGAATGCTGGAAGTTCTGCTGTCACAACAACGGCAGCCACATTGTCTACCTTGACCATATCAGGATTGACGGTCACACCGAGGCGTTCCATCATGCTGACCAGCGACTGAATGGTAAACTGGGTACTGGCACTATCACCGGTTCCATTGAGACCAACCACCAGACCGTAACCGATCAACTGATTGGAACGCACCCCCTCCAACTTGGCTAGTTCTTTGATTCGGGATGCCCCTGCAGTGGAAAGGAGAACCACTCCCCAGGATATCAGCAAGAGGATAATTATTTTATGGGTAGAATCTTTCATATCAATACTCCCAGATCAGGCTGTTAGGCATTAGACTGAAGGGTGTTACTAACAGTCTAAAAAGCTTCAGCCTGATTTTGCTTATTTTAGAATGGCCAGACTTGGTCTAATGCTCTCACCAACCAGCCCTGCTGCTGTTTATCACTGATAACACCCTTGCCGACGTAGGCAATCCGGGCATTGAGGATATTTTTAGAGTCGACAATATTATGTGGTGATACATCTGCCGAACGAACAATCCCACTGAGTTTAACAATCTGCATCTCGTTATTCACGGTGACAGTTTTATTCCCCTCGATCTTCAAGTTACCGTTGGGCAGAACTTCAATCACTTGGGTGGTGAGGGTTGCGGTTAAAGTTTCTTTACGTGCCGTTTTTCCTCCACCTTCAAAATCATTTTCTGTTGCTGCGCTAATCAAAGAAGCATTATCGATCGCATCATTGCCCAGTTGACCGATATACTTTTCCAATCCAAGAAAGTTTGTAATACCTGCAGACATAGTACTTTTGCGGTCAGTTTCCGTCGTTGCTTCCTTGCTTGCACTCGCATTTTCGATGATCACTACCGTAATGATATCGCCAACCGTACGCCCCTTCATATCAACAAACATTCCACCACGGCTTTCTGTCCAGAGAGAGCCAGCCGTCTGTGGTGGTGCGGGTTCATTTATGATCGGGACAATCGGTTCAACGTCACTTAAATCAACCCGGGATGCCGGTCCGGCACAGGCGCTCAGCAGTAAGACAAGAAAAATCAATAAAAACGTATTTTTCACCATTTCAAAACTCCACTTTTACCAGCCCGGGGGCTACTACTTGGCAAAGAACCACTTTATGGGAATTACTATTCATCACCTTAATGGCCTCACCGGTACGGCCATCCTGTTTTGCTTCCCCTGCCGCTGTCAGAATAAAACCGTGGCTGCGTGCCTGGATAACGACTCGCTCTCCCCGTTTAATAACCGGGGGAAACTCAACCTGATTTCTTTGTAATGGTTCGCCCAGCCGAACTGAACGCTTCAACCGTTTGCCGATAACATCCGCCGCCGAAAAGATCGGTTCTTTCAAACGGCTGATATCTTGATAGCGCAGTTCAACATCATCACTATCAAGAATAGTTCCACGACGTAAGGTTCCGGTAATAATCGCAATTTCAGCCAAGGCTTCCAATTCAACTCGCACCGATTTATTACTGATGATTCGCCCGTCAACCCGGGTCATCAGGGTCATACGACGGCTACCGATAGTACCGGGCTTGGCGGGAACCACCTGATGGTTAATCCGTCCTGCCGGAACCTGGTAGGCCTTGGGTAAGGTCATCGACTTAAAGCGAAGATCAACATGCGGTAACAACATCGATTGCTCAGCCAGATAATCGCCAAGTATCTGCTCCATTTCCCGCTGATCAATCAGCTGACTGGTTTTGGCAACAGCTTGCCCTGCCGCCCCGTAAGCCATGAGCGGAGTTGATAAAAGCAGAAACAGACCGAGCAGATATTTCATTTTTTATCCTTTACCTGACCAGTCCACTGGTCATCTGCAGCATTTCATCTGCGGTTTTTATTGCTTTGGAATTGACTTCGTAGGCTCTTTGTCCGGCGATCATATTGACCATCTCTTCCATAATGTTGACGTTGGAACCTTCCAGAAACCCCTGTGACAGAGACCCGAAGCCTTCTTCACCTGGAGTTCCGGGCGAAGGTGCTCCGGTCGTCGGAGTTTCCGCGAAAAGGCTACGTCCCAGGCTGCTTAACCCGGCAGGATTGGCAAAGCGAATCAGTTCGATGTTTCCCACCTGAGTTGAGATACTCTCGCCATCCATAAGAACATCAACGGTGCCAGTACTACCGATTGAGATCGAGGTAGAGCCTTCCGGAATCACGATCTCTGGGATGACTGGATAACCATCGGAAGTGACTAATCGCCCCGTACTGTCCTTTTTTAAAGCACCGGAACGGGTGTAAGCGTCACTTCCATCTGGAAGAGTTACCTGAAAGAAACCAGGGCCCTCAATCGCCAGATCCAATTCATTTTCAGTCTGCTGGAAATCACCGGAAGTAAACACCTTCTGTACTGCAGCCACCCTGGAACCAAGACCAACCTGCACTCCAGTGGGAACTTCACCCCCAGCTCCACCAGTTCCAGCCGCCCGGCTGGTCTGATAGAGAATATCCTGAAAATCGGCGCGGCTCTTTTTAAAACCAGAACTGTTCACGTTAGCCAGGTTGTTGGCAATGACATCCATATTAACCTGTTGTGATTGCATCCCACTCGCTGCTGTCCAAAGTGCTCTGATCATATCTAACTCCTTCTTTGCGACCGTAGAAAACGGCGCTCATTTATTTATTGGACCAAACCTATCTCCGCGCTCTTGGCACCCATATCGCTGTAAATTTTTAATGCTTTCTGGGTTGCTTCAAACGCGCGTAGATTTGAGGTCATCCGTGTCATTGTTTTCATCATATCAACATTAGAGGTTTCAAGGTATTTCTGAGACATTTTCGGGCTTGGATGTACTTCCGGTTGGATATTATCGGTTGGGACAAACATTTCTCCTCCGGCACGCTCCAGGACTGATGTGTCGTCAAAACGGAATAATCCCACCTGGCCGACACGGGTTTCCCCTTCCCAGATTGAACCATCCAAGCCAATATTAACGTCAGGCTGTGGCAAAATAATTTCTCCACCTTCAGCCCCCATAACCGGATAACCATTGGTGTCGATCAACTTCCCTTCTCCATTGAGTTCAAAATTGCCTTTCCGAGCGTAACCAAAAGTTCCGTCTGGCCGCTGAATCTGAAAAAATCCGTCCCCATTGATGGCGAGATCAAGAGGATCGCCGCTATGTTCCATTTCCCCTGAAGAAAAATCGATTTCCTCCTTGGTCAGCTGGGTATAATTGGTGCTTTTGGTTGCCATGCCAGAGGTTGCCTCTCCCAATTTTGCCTCAAAAGACACCAGCCCTTTTTTGTAACCGGGAGTTTTTGCCGAAGCGAGATGTTCACTGATATTTTCCAGCATCTGCATTCGAGCAACCGCACCTGATATTGCTGAGTATTTACCGCTTGACATCTTGCTTCTCCTCTTTTTACTGATGTCTGCTTGTCGACCTGACCGCCATTAATCTTTAACCCTGAACCTGCTGTTTCAAACGCGTCAACTGCAGCAGTTGTTCAACTTCCACCGGAGCCATCTGCAACGCGGCAGCAATTCCCTTGGCATCGACTCCCTGATCAGCCAGGGAAGCAACATAACGATATTTTTCAGAACTACTGCGCGGAATTTCAACTGCTTTGTGTTCCCGCTCAGCTTGCTCCAGACTGGTTGAGAAACTTGGGCTCTGTTTCTGTTCAGCCTCTATTTCCAGCAACTGCTGCCGCAGTGCGCTCAGCTCCCGACCCAACCTCCCGGAAACTCGCAATTGCCAGATCCCGAGCAATAGTGCCAGCAGGGCAATCGATCCAATCAACAACAAAGAAAGTTGTCCGGCGGCCATCTTCTAAACCGCTGGATGTAGAGCATTGATACTGCGCTTCATCTTGATTTTTAATTTACCTAAAGCCTGGCTGTGCAGCTGGGAAACCCGACCTTCCGACAGCTCAAGAACTTCAGAAATTTCTTTTTGTGACAGCTCTTCGTAATAGATGAGAGCGACAACCAGGCGCTCTTTTTCGGAAAGCTGCTCCAGGTATTCAGCCAGTTCCCCGGTCAGCTCATTCGCCTCCATCCGTTCCTGAACACTGGTCTGCTTGGTATCTTCAAGATTATCGATAAAAGTTTTTCCCGAATCGTCATCATCTAAAGTTCCATCCAGGCTGACATAGCCGAGCTGACTGACTTGAAGTTGCAGTTCGCGAAAGTTATCCAGACTCATATCCAACTCTTCTGCCAGCTCAGGATCTTCGGGCGCTCGACCAAGCCGCTTGCCTAAAGCATCTGTTACCTTGGATAGCCTCGATTGCTTCTCCCGCAAGGTGCGGGAAAACCAGTCCATCCGCCGTACTTCATCAAATACAGCACCGCGAATTCTTCGCTCGGCAAAAGTCTTAAACAAAACACCTCGACCTGGATCAAAACGATTGGACGCATCCATCAACCCCATCAGAGCAGCGCTACGGATATCATCACGACTGACAAACGCCGGCACCTGAGTCATCATCCGGTCAACCAGAAAGTCGACCAACGATAGGTGTGATTCAATCATCTTCTCCCGCTCCGCCGCTCCAGGCGGGCCGTAACCGTTACTGAAAGTCATCAACTCGCCTCCGTGCTAACTCCGAGAAATTGCTTCCAGAAAAACTGCAGGGTTCCCTGCGCCTGATTATCGACCGATACATCAAGCAGGTTTTCCGCCAGGACGTTAAAAGCTTTTGCGACTTTGTTATCGGGATAGAGATCGACCATTACCTGCTGCTGGCGCACCGATTCATGCATTTTTCTGTCAAACGGGATACAGCCGAGATAATCGAGAAAAATATCGAGATAGCGTCCCGAAACCATGGTCAGCTTCTCAAACACATCAAGCCCCTCATCCGCACTTCGAACTGAATTAACCGCCAACAGAAACCGTTTTTGATGGTACTGAGTCGAGAGCAGCTTCATCAGAGCGTAGGCATCGGTAATTGCTGTCGGTTCCGGGGTGGTCACGACCAGAATATCCTGTGCGGCAACGTTGAAATAGGTGACATTATCGGAGATACCAGCTTCGGTATCGATCAAAACCACATCAAAATGTTCTTCGAGGGCATCCAGTGAGTCAATCAGGCGCATCTTCAGTTGGCTGTCGAGGTGGGTATACTGCTGAACTCCAGATCCGGCGGGAAGAATCTTCAATCCGTAAGGACCTTCAACCATTACCTCTTCCAAAGTCCGCTCACCATTGAAAAAATGGTTTAGATTGTAATCTGGTGAAATGCCAAGAACCACATCAATATTGGCCAATCCCAAATCGGCATCGATAACCAAAACTTTTTCCCCTTGTTTGGCCAAAGAGACGGCAACATTTGAAACGACCGCTGTTTTTCCAACCCCACCTTTGCCGCTGGTTATCGACAGAACTCTGGTTGTTGGCATCTGTATCGCGACGGCCGTCTCATCCACCTGATTCCGCATATTTCGCAACGTTCCAGCTTGATCCATAGTTCCGTTCATCATACTGCCGCCCTCCGTAATTCTTCATCCTTGCCCATCACCAGAGCAGCAACCATTTTCGGTTCTGCTCGCAGCAAATCCTCGGGAACCTGTTGACCATTAGTCAGGTAAGCCAACGGCAGGTTACTTCGAATTGGCACGTTGATCAGACTGCCACAACGATCGGTTTCATCCAGTTTGGTAAAGATTAAACGGGAAAGTGGTAGCTGACTGAAAGATTCCAGGGTTTTCTGTTGCAATCGTTCCTCAGTTGGAGCGGCTAACACTAAACAATTTTCAACCTTGGACCCTTGGCCAAGAAACTGGTTCAATTCATCGATCTGAGACTGATCACGGGGGCTGCGCCCGGCGGTATCAATCAGAATCAGGTCTTTATCACGGTGACGGCGGAAAGCTTCCTGCAACTGCTCTGGGGAAATCACCACTTCAACCGGTAACCCCATAATTTCACCGTAGACTTTTAATTGTTCAACCGCTGCAATCCGGTAGGTGTCAATCGTTACCAACGCAACCCGGGCACCACTCTGGGTGATTGCCTCTGCTGCCAGTTTGGCAATCGTCGTGGTTTTACCAACGCCGGTTGCACCAATCAGGGAAATACGCTTCTGCGGATCGCCCGGTGACCAGAGCGGCCCCGTTGTCTGTACCAGACTGGCAATGGTTGCGGTCAGGAAGGCATAACATTGATCCGGCTCCTGACGCTGCCGTTCACTCATCTGTGGTGCGGCAAAACGGGCAATCGTTGCAGCGGCTTCCTGGGTGATGCCCCGCTCCACCATTAAACCCACCAGATCTTCAAGGGATTGTCCGGCAGAGGGTTTCAATTGAGCTAGCGTTGCAGCTTGTTGTGGCTTCGCTTGCTGAGACGGTTGAACCTGTTTCGGCGTTGGACTGGCCACTGTTTCAACCCGGCTCTCCCGTTGTGTCTGAGCCAATTGCTGCATCAATTCCTTCAGCTGATTGATCTCAGCCTGCAACTGGTTGACATTTTGTGCTTCCAGTTGTGATCGCAGTTGACGAACTTCAGCTTCCAGCGGATTGCTTTTTACTTCTATCCTTTGACCCGTCGCTGCCTTCGATAAAGAAACTTGCTCATCTTCCAGAGTTTCTACTCGACGGCCATAGGCTGCTGGAATCTTTCCCAGGGTTGCCGGTTGCGCCTCTATATTCGGCACCGCTTTGCGAAAACCATTGTGCATGGCTGGTGATTCAATCGCAGCTGTTACCTCAATGATCTGCTTGCCAAGCACGCCCAACCCTTTTTTTCCAAGGGTCCTGGTCGAGAGAATCAGTGCCTCAGAGCCGAGAGCTTGCTTTACCTGCTGCAGCGCAGATGCCATATTTTCCGCTTCAAATTTTCTAACCAACATCGACAGTCACCGTTCCTATCGACCGCACTTTCAAATGAGGTGCGATCTCGTTGTGAGAGATAATTGCCAGACTGGGCAGGTAGCGTTCGGTCAACCTTTTGACATGGAGTCGGATTGTTGGCGTACAGAGCAACACCGGTGTTGCCCCGGCAGCACTCTGTAGCATCTTGGTCAAACTGTTGATCAACGCTTGAGCAAAGCCAGGCTCCAGAGCCAGATAAGCCCCTTGATCCGTGCTGTGTAGCGCTTCCTGAATCTGTGTTTCAACCTTACGATCAAAAGTCATCACTTCTAACACCTGCCCATCATCGCTATAGCTATTACTGATTGAACGAGCCAATATGGCGCGTACTTGTTCTGTCAGTTGATCAGGGTCTTGCACAACCGGTGCCCAATCTGCCAAAGTTTCTAAAATAGTTCTAAGATCACGGACTGAGACCCCCTCGCGGAGTAGGTTTTGCAACACCCGCATCACCACACCCAGACTAAGCAGAGCAGGAACCAGCTCTTCCACCAGCTTTGGATATTCTTTGCCCAGATTATCCAGCAGGTTCTGGGTTTCCTGGCGACCAAGCAGCTCATGGCCATGGGTTTTAATCAACTCACTCAGGTGGGTTGCAACAACAGTGGTGTTGTCAACAACGGTATAACCGGAAATCTGGGCACGCTCTTTTTTATCCTCAGAGATCCACACGGCTGGCAGTTTAAAGGCCGGTTCAACCGTTTCGATACCTTTGATCAACTCTGTTGCAGTACCAGGATTCATCGCTAGAAAATGGCCGGGGAGCAACTCTCCACCACCGATTTTCACCCCCTTGAGGACAATGGCATATTCGTTTGGCTTGAGCTGTAAATTATCCTTGATATGCACCGGTGGCACAATGAAGCCCATGTCGAGAGTAAACTGTCGCCGGATCGATTTAATCCGTGGCAACAGTTCCCCGTTTTGAGCAGTATCAACCAGCGGAATAAGGCCGTAACCAACTTCCATCTCGAGCAGATCAACGGACAGCATCTGCTCATAGTTTTCTTCTTCCAACAGCTTCGGCGGCGGAACGGCATCGAGTTCTTTCTGCTCATCAAGCTGAGTACGCGATTTCTGCACCTGCCAGGCAATCCCGGCCACAATTATTGAAAGCAGGAAAAAAGGCAGTTGCGGTAACCCCGGAATCAGAGCGAAGCCAAGTAAAATCACCGACACCACCCAAAGAGCTCTTGGGTGGATGGTGAACTGGCGTTTTATTTCGCTGCCAAAGTCACCATCACCAGCGGTTCTGGTGACCATAATACCGGCACCGGTTGAAATAATCAGTGCAGGGATCTGACCAACCAGACCATCACCAACCGTCAGAATAGTATAGTTGGCAGCAGCTTCGGCCATCGGCATACCTTTCTGCATCACACCGATCACAAACCCGGCACCAATGTTGATCAGGGTAATAATGATGCCGGCGATGGCATCCCCTTTGACAAACTTACTGGCACCATCCATAGCACCGTAGAAGTCTGATTCGGAGGCGATCTCCTTACGCCGTGAGCGGGCGTCCTCGTCAGTGATTAATCCAGCATTCAGATCGGCATCGATCGCCATCTGTTTTCCCGGCATTGCATCCAAAGTAAAACGGGCGGCAACTTCAGCGACCCGTCCGGCACCTTTGGTAATAACCATAAAATTGATCAACACCAGAATCATGAAGATGACCACCCCGACCACGTAGTTTCCACCGACAACAAACTGGCCGAAGGACTGAATAACACTTCCTGCTGCTGACGGACCTTCTTCACCGTGTAACAGAATCAGGCGGGTCGAAGCCACATTGAGAGAGAGCCGGAACAGAGTCGTGACCAGTAAAACACTGGGAAATATCGCAAAATCGAGCGCCCGCGAGGTATAGAGAGTAATAATCAGGATCAGCAGTCCGATGGTGATATTCAACGCTAGAAAAACGTCGAGCAGCATCGGTGGTACCGGTAAAATCATCAACATCAAAATCAGAACTAAACCGAATGCAACAAGTAAATCACTACGAAATAAAGTTT
The DNA here is from genome assembly GCA_027858895.1 of Desulfuromusa sp. Taxonomy (GTDB): domain Bacteria; phylum Desulfobacterota; class Desulfuromonadia; order Desulfuromonadales; family Geopsychrobacteraceae; genus Desulfuromusa. The sequence goes on from JAQIBX010000170.1 coordinate 29,815, forward strand.
CTCGCCAGCGATTGTTGATGATGCCATCTAATGTTGCCATATTTTCTCCATCAAGTCTGAATTCTGACAGGGTGATGTCAAGCTTTTGGCTTAAAGAAAGCCTTTTATTTATTCTTCTTTAAATTATTTATATTTATAGTTTCAGTAAGTTAACGCTTCTTCAAGCCATAAACATAGGCCAGCAGTTCGGCCACAGCGGTAAACATTTCTTCGGGGATTTCCTCCCCTACCTCTTGCTTGTACAAGGCTCGTGCCACCGGCTTGTTTTCGATGATAGGAATCTTATGTTCACGGGCAATTTCACGAATCCGGAACGCCATGTGATCGGCACCTTTAGCGATAATCTTTGGCGCATTCATATCGCTTCTTTGATAGGAAATCGCAATCGACAAGTGAGTCGGGTTGGTGACAATGACATCTGCCGTAGGAACTTCTGCCATCATCCGTTTACGTGCCATCTGCTGCTGCACTGAGCGTACCCGAGCCTTGAGTTGCGGATCCCCTTCTGTTTCTTTGAACTCTTCCTTAATCTCCTGCTTGGTCATCTTCATCTTCTGCTCCATCTCATAACGGGAAAACATAAAATCGATCGCTGCCAGAGCGATCATAATTCCGCAAGTTTTCCCCATAACCAGAAAAGCCACCTGGCCGAGAAAGATTAAGGTCTGGTTCAAGTCAAGTAACGACAGGGTCAGAGCCGTCTCAAATTCGTTGGCAACCGTCTTGTAAGCAACAAATCCGATTAATATTATCTTGGACAGTGATTTGATCAGTTCAACAGCCGAGCGTTTAGAAACAAATTTAGCCATCCCCTTGATCGGATCGAATTTGCTTAACTCTGGTTTAAAGACCTTGGTGGAGAAGAGAGGGCCAACCTGAAGAAAGGAGGAAAAAAACCCGACCAGCATGGTGAGCAAAAAAATCGGCCAGAGCAGCTTTGCCATCACTGCACCCATCTCCCAGGCCAGATTCACAACCCCGATCGGAGTGGCTTGAAACTCTGCCATAAAGTGCAACAACCCAGTGTAGATTTTCTGCAGCTCAGCCCAAAAATTGCGCGCGTAAAAAACCCAGAGCAACAGCGACAAGGTCAACAATGCAGCTGTAGCCACCTCTTTACTTTGAGCCACCTGTCCTTTCTCACGAAAATCCTGGCGTCGTTTTGCGGTTGCCTCTTCGGTACGTTCCTGGCCTGACTCTTCAGCCATCTGTTTCTCCTGGCATCGATAAATATTGAATCAGGCGGGCACAGGGACCCGCCCCTACGAAACATTCTTTCTCGTAGTTGATTCAGAATATCTGTCGATTTTTTGGCAGCTTACGGTTGAAAACTACATCAAACTGAAGAGACGCAAGAATCGTTCCGGAAGCGAGTAAAATTCTTCTCGAAGAAGACTTGCCACCACACCAAAGGTCAGACCCATAACGATAAATGAGATGCCAATATTGACCGGGAAGGAAATCATGAACACATTAAGCTGGGGAAAGACCCGCGACATGATGCCGAGGGTTAGTGTTGAGAGAATCAAAAGTACCAGAATCGGTGCAACCAGCCGAATACTTAAGATCAGGGAATGGTTTGTCACCTCGATAATCATCGGGATGGCTCCGCCCGACAAGGCTAAACTTCCTGGTTGCAACATTTCAAAAGAGGAGACAATGGCTTCAAGAAAGAGGTGGTGGATATTGAGAGAAAGAAACAATAGAATTGCAAAAATTCCCTGAAACCGGGAAATCAGGGCAACTTGTGACTGAGTACTCGGATCAAAAATATTGGCAGCGGCAAACCCCATCTGATAGCCAATCAGCGAACCAGCAAATTCCGCTGCCATAAAAGCTAATTGAGCTAGAAACCCAACCAATAAACCCAGGACAACCTCAGAGGCAATCAGTAATCCAAATTCGATCGGGACCAAAGTTTGTGTTGGAATAAAATCCTTGACCACCGGATAGGTCAGCATGGCAAACATAACCGCAACCCCAAGTCGCAGCTGTGGCGGAATCTGCCCACCACTAAACACCGGAATCGCTGCAAACATGGCGGCAACCCGTGCCAGACAGATCAGAAATCCCTGAATTAATGGTAGAGAAAAGTCCGGTAGATCCATCTGTGTTGATCCTGTTTATGGGCCGATAGTCGGCAGTTGATTGAAAATTGAGATCAAAAAAGCGGTTGCTTTTTGCAGTATCCAGGGAGCGAAGATCAGCAGGGTCACAAAAACACCGACAATTTTCGGAATAAAGGTCATGGTCTGTTCGTTTATCTGAGTTGCCGCCTGAAAAATACTGACGACCAGGCCGATGCCCAGCGCCGCAAGCAACATGGGCCCGGCGCACATCAAAGTTGTTTCAATCGCCTGTCGGCCGATACTGACCACATATTCAGGGGTCATAAAAAATCCTTTAGGTTGATAGGCTGTAGGTGTTAAGGTTATGCCTTCAGCCTAATAGCCTTCAGCCTGCTTTTCCTGCTTTTGCCGCTTCTCCTAGCCAAAACTTTGCACCAGAGAACCAATGACCAACGACCAACCATCCACCAGAACAAAAAGTAGAATTTTGAACGGTAGAGAGACAATAATCGGTGGCAACATCATCATCCCCATGGACATCAAAATCGAAGCAACAATCATATCGACCATCAAAAAAGGGACAAACAAAAGAAAACCCATCTGAAAGGCGCGTTTCAATTCTGAAAGCATAAACGCCGGAATCAGAGTCATCATCGAGATATCAGCCTGATTTTCCGGCTGTGGTGATTTAGAAATATCAACCAGCAGTTGCAGGTCTTTCTCACCAACCTGGGAAAACATAAACTTGCGCATCGGCTCAAGGGCCTGCTCTAAAGCTTTTTCCTGGCTGATCTGTTTATCCAGGTAGGGCTGCAGTGCTTGCTCATTAATCTGGTTGAAGACCGGTGCCATGACAAAGAAGGTTAAAAACAGTGCCAGACCGATAACAATCTGGTTGGAAGGTGCTGATTGGGTGCCCAGGGCCTGACGCATGAATGATAAAACGATAACAATCCGGGTGAAACCAGTGGTCATTAACAGGATCGCCGGAGCAACGGAAAGAATGGTTAAAACAACGATAATTTGCAGGGCAGTGGAAACTTCTCCCGGATCAGTCGCCTCGCCGATTCCGAGAGTAATTGTTGGCAATCCCGCAGCATAGGCACTCACAGGCAGTAACAAACACAGCAGCAAAAAAGCAAACTTCCGTTTCATGATTGCGCCTCTTCCAGCCGCTGTAACGTTTCAGCAAATTTGTCATCCGCTGGTATTTTACTCAGGTATTCTATTCGGTCGTTACTCATTCCAAGAAGCATCTCTTCACCACGAACTTTAACGATACAGAGGAATTTTCGGCCGCCTAACGGTCGTGTCTCCAAAACCTGGATTAAACCATTTTTTTTCTGTGGCAAAAGACTGAGACCTTTGCGGTGAGCAGCATACAACAGCAATAGAATACCAATGACCACGGCTAATGCCGCCAGCATTTTCAGAGAAGATCCGAGCAGACTTGGTTCAGCTATAGCGTCGGCTGCAAAAGCTGGTTGCGCATGGAAAAGTAGAAGTAGAAAAATCGCTAGACGCATAATTGATGCACTCGCAAAGTATATAAGATTATTAACCCAATTTTTCAATCCGCTCGGAAGGACTGACCACATCGGTCAACCGCAGGCCAAACTTTTCATTGACAACAACCGCTTCGCCACGAGCGATAAGGCGCGAATTAACATAAAGATCGAGGGGTTCACCAGCCAGCTTATCAAGCTCAACCAAGGATCCTTCCTGTAATTGCAACAGGTCACGCACCAGAATGCGCGAACGCCCGACTTCAACTGAAACCTCAAGGGGAATATCAAGCAGCAGCTCAATCCCGCGGTCGTCGAAACTCCCGGTCTTGGGTGCTACTGCTTCCTTTGGTTGTCCATTTTCCACATTTACATCACTCATCATCTATCCTCCGTTGGGGATCCGCCCCATAACACGAATTGCTTTTTTGCCGCCCTGAACACCAGCCATGCCAAGAAACTTCGGACGTTTTTCTATCATGATCTTTAGTGGCGTATCTGGCTTACAACCAAGGTCAATGACATCTCCGACCTGAAAATTAAGAATGTCACGAACCCGCAGTGACAATGTTGCCAGCAGAGCCTCGATTTCTACATCCATATGATTGATTTCTGCGACAACCAACGATTGCCATTTACTGTTCTGGACTGCACTGCTCGGAACAGTTTTAGTCTGCTGTTTCTTTTGCAGTGGTTCTAATGCAGAATGGGGAATAACCAAAGTAATATCCCCCTCAAGGCTATCAATAGAGACCTTGAAACGAGCTGCAACAACGCCAACCTCCGGGCTGACAAAGTTCAGCAACCGCAGATTGCTAACGACTTCAACCAAAGATGCTTTAATTTCCTGTAGTTGCAGAAAGCCTTTATTTAACTCTGGACAACCCGAGCTGATAACATCACGAATAACATTCAGTTCAATAGCACTCATGCCCCGGTTGGGAACCTGAGTCTGATCATCCGAGTTTCCGCCGAGCACCATCTCAACCAGTGCGAAAGAGAGTTGCTCATCAAAAACCAGTAAAGCACCGCCACTGAGAGGCTCTAACTGCAATACTCCGATTGCTCCACGGCCAGATAAGCGCTGCAACAGAACAGCAAAAGACATCGAGTCCATCGCTTCCAATTTGATGTGCGCAGCACGTTGGAAACGAGTTGATAATGACAGGGCATAATTCCGCGCAAAACTGTCGAGGATCAGATCGTAATTTTTCAGCTTCCAACCTTCGTGCCCATCAGCCTTGAACAGGTTGCAGGTTGCTGCCGTAGAAGATCTGGTCGTCCCTGAGTCTGACTCAGCGCCAACCGATTCAATATCGACATCGCCGTGTCTCACTGCTGACAGAAGGTCGGAAATCTCTTCTTTACTGAGTATCTTTTCCACGCCGGAGCCTTTTATTGGACGACAAAATCGGTGAAATAGATTCGCTTAACCTTACCTGTGAACAAAATGCTATTTATTTTATTAATCAATTCTGCCCGCAATTGAATTTTTCCCTGCAAATCATTTAACTCATCAAAGGTTTTATTTCCGATCAACAACAGAATTGCATCCTTAAGCTGTGCCATTCTCTCATTGAGTTCCATCGAGGCTTCTAAGCCGTCAACTTCAATAGTGATCGCAGCCTTAAGGTAACGGCTTTCCTGATCATCCGCGATATTGACAATGAAACTGTCAATGTTGACCATCGGACCAACCTGCTTAGCCTTTTTTTCCAATTCGGCCTGTTCCTGTTCCGGAGAAATTTTTTCCTCTTCCCCTGCACCCATAAAGAAAAAATATCCAGCTCCGCCACCTATCAGAAGAACCAGAACTGCGGCAATAATAATGATCAGCTTCTTTTTTGATCCGCTACCTTCTTCAGATTGTTCCGCTGCTTCTTTTTTTGCCATTATACGTTCCTTCCATTATGCGTTTCTGATCACATTTTCAGAAAAATATGCAGTTAAAACGGAGCTTGATCTTTTGCATCTAACAAATAAGGGAGTTCCTGATTCGGGTCACCCTGACTTTCGAGGACAAATTCAACCCGCCGGTTCAGTGCCCGTTCACGCTCACTGACATTCGGAAACAGTGGTTTCTGTGAACCATAACCCGTCGCCGCCATGCGATTCAGCGGTACCAGCTGGTTAGTTGCGAGAAACCGTAACACGACAACCGCCCGGTTCACTGAAAGATCCCAATTGTTCATTTCATCACCAAGATCATCGGTGTGCCCTTCAATTTTCAAATTCAGCGGCAAGGGACGAATCAGTTCAGCAACTTTTTGCAGAATCGGTTCTGCTTCCGGCTGAAGATACCTCTGACCAGATTTAAACAGGACTGCTTCATCAATCCGCAGCACAACAGCACCACGATCTTTAACCAGCTTGATTTTTTTATTCAACTTCAATTCACGTAATTTTGTTTTCAGCCGCCGATAAACCTGCGAGGTAAAATCATCATTGACCGGCGAAAAAGAAACAATCTTAGGAGTAGAAACCTCTGTCTTATCACTACTTCCAAGAACCCCGAACGCACCCGCCAGTGAATCGCTAGCCTGTTCAAATTTCACGACATCCATATTGGCCATCGACAACATCAACACAAAAAATGTTAACAGCAGAGTCACCATGTCACTAAAAGTGACTATCCACATGGGCGCCCCTTTGGGGGGACATTTGTGCTTTTTCTCCATGGTCAGTCCCCGTTAGCCAAAATTACTTTGACGCTCTCTGGGAGAGACAAAGGCGTGCAGCCGTTGTTCCATCAAACGCGGGTTTTCACCCTCTAAAATCGCCTTCATCCCCTCGGCTACCAGGGTTTTATTCAACACTTCACTCGCCGAACGCAACTTCAATTTTCCGGAAATTGGATTGGCAATAATATTGGCAATAACCGCCCCGTAAAAAGTTGTCAAAAGGGCAACCGCCATTGCCGGGCCGATGGAAGATGGATCACTCATATTCTGCAGCATCTGGACCAGACCGATCAGAGTACCGATCATCCCCATGGCCGGGGAATATGCCGCTATTGTAGAAAAGATATCGGCCCCTTTCTCGTGTCGTTCTATGACATATTCAATTTCTTTCTCCAGCATATCTTTAAGTGCTTCCGGTTCCTGGCCATCAACTGCCATCTGTAACCCTTTGAGAAAGAACTCATCATCAATCTCATTCATCACCGCCTGCAACGAGAGAATTCCTTCTTTACGCGCTTTCCCGGCATAAATAATCAATTTTTCAATCGTATCAATAGGAGACTGGGCTTTATGAAAAAAAGCTTTGCGGGCAACGTTGAAGGCCCCGAGAATATCGCCAAAAGGAAAATGTACCAAAACGGTGCCGGTGGTTCCGCCAAGAACGATAATCATCGAAGCAATATCGATAAAAATCATCAAAGAACCACCCTGCAGGATGGCAGAGACCATCAACCCAAAGGCTGCCAGCAAACCGATAATTGTTGCGAGATCCATATCTGTCCTCTATGCCGTTTTTATCCAATCGTAAACTTTTATCCCGCCCATGGACTGACTAATCAGGCAAGAAATTTCCAAAGTTATGACTTTCGGATGACTAAACTTAGTATCGATAACTGTAAAGCAGGTTACGTGCCAGCTCATCAAAATATTAAAATAAAATTAAAGATCAATGAAATCGGAAAGTTAAATCCCATAAAAACAAGTTTCGTGCTAACAAAGAATGCCGCCACTGAAAATCAGGGCGGCATTCTTTGTTAAGTCATGATTTTGACCTGAAGTTACTAACGTTTCAGGTTGATGACTTCGGCCAACATCTCATCGGTTGTGGTAATGGTTTTTGAGTTGGCCGAAAAACCCCGTTGGGTGGTAATCATTTTGACAAACTCTTGAGCCATATCAACATTCGAAAGCTCAAGGGCGTTGGTAAAGATATTGCCAACTCCCGATCCGATCGTACCAACAACCGGAGCACCGGAGGTAGTGCTCTGGGCATACATATTACTGCCAATTTTGGTCAAGGAACTCGGGTTGGTGAATTTCGCCAACGGAATACGCATTAGTTCACGTGGTGTCCCATTGGAAAAATTACCAACAACATTACCAAGTTCGTCAACACTCAATTTGACCAGAGTACCAGTACCGAAACCATCCTGCTCCTGCGACACAACCACCGAAGGACTCGCATATTGGCTAGTCTGCATATCGATGGAAACCTGCTGGGTCTGAATTGAGCCATTATTCCAAAGTAAACTATCAGCTGTCGTTGTTGCAGTGGGTCCTGGAAAAACGGGATCACTGCTGGTATCACCAGCACTTGTATAGACTTCGTGTTGCGTACCTCCAGCATCAATAATATGAATCAAATCCCCACTAGCATCAAAACCCAGCGATCCATTACCAACAATAGCCAGTTGTCCCGATTCGCCAATACCATTGTTAGGGATTCCATCATCGACAAGCTCACCACCATCAACCACGGTGTTCCAATCCCATGTTTGGTCAGCTGTTTTGGTAAAATAGGTCGTCATCAGGTGGGTACTGCCCAAGCTGTCAAAAACCTGGATTGAAGTCGCATAGCTTGAACTCGCTGATGGATCCAAACGATCAAACCCAGTAGCAATTGCTATAGAATCAGAATCAAGGTTGGTATTCAAATCAATATTTGCTGTCGGCTCGGCTGGGGTAAATGATTGAGTATTAGCCCAGATCGGTGTCAGATCGCCAACAGTATTGCCATTTACATCCAGCTCATACCCCATCACGTTGTATCCTTCGGGGTTCACCAGAAACCCATCGGCATCAAAACGAAACGCACCGGCTCGGGTATAGTTGTTAGATGCATTGCCAGTGGACGGATCACTGACGATAAACAAGCCCGCCCCTTCAACTGCCAGATCGGTATTGGTTGCAGTATTTTCGAAAGTTCCCTGACTGAAGATCGTATCCACGGTCGACAGACCGACACCCCGACCAACCTGGGAAGTTCCACCAGATCCAGAAACCTGACTGGATAGCAGATCACCGAAAATCGTCCGGCTCGATTTGAATCCGACGGTGTTGGCATTAGCAAGATTGTCACCAAGAACACTCATCGCATTAGCATTAGCATTGAGTCCACTGACTCCACTATAAAGAGCACTAGATACTCCCATTTTATCACTCCTGTTTGGAAGCCGCGTCAATCAGTCGGCGGCTTGCGAACCTCCTCAAAGAGGACCGGTTCGGTTAGGCAATCACTGCGCTATCAATATTGGTAAAAACATTATTTTTCAGTTGTTCCCGATCAACCACTGTAACCACGGTATCATTTTTGACGCTCACCACCAGTGCCGTATCATCAAGCATCACCAGCGATTCCCGTCCACCTTTGGCATTGACTTGAGAAACCGCCGATTCCAACCGTTGCATCTGGTTGGAGTCAAACTGAATTCCGCGACTCTGTATTCTATCGGTTGCATGTTTAGAAAACTTAACCCCACCCTGCTCGATCTTGTTCTGTAATAACTGATCAAAACTCCCGACGCCACTGGATGAGCCCTGTAGCTTATTCCGGACCGGGCTTTGTGGCCGAGCCGGGGTGATCGGTTGCGGGATGATAGTTATCTGGTCGGTCATAATGCTGCCCCGGCCTTTTCTATCTTATTCATGGCAAAAATTCCGGAACTCGTTTCCAATTGAGGGATAACACCGCTCATATCAACCACTTCAACTCGACCTTTAATCAAATTGTCGGTCTGGACAAGCAGATCATCTTCATCAACGGCTCTGACAACCAAAGAATAGTCACCAGGTTCGACTGGCATACCCATATCGCTGAGCCCATCCCAATTGATAAAATACTCTCCAGGGTTAGTTTCCTGAGCTGAGATAGTAGCTAACGTTGATCCCGTTTGACTCTGGACATACAGTTTGACATCATCTGCCGGAGTTTCGAGGCGATAACCAAGTTGTACCGGGTCGCCACTGAAATGGAATTGCTCTGTCTGGGCAATAACATCCTGCCCGATCAACCCGAGCGCCGACATCCGTTCCATTTCACTGCTCATTGCAGCAAGACCTTCCAGACTCTTATTGGCATTTTCCAGTTGTTCCAACGAACTGAACTCTGCCAGCTGCGAGGTGAATTCCGTGGCATCCTGCGGATTCATCGGATCCTGATTTTCCAATTGGGCCACCAACAACAAAAGAAAATCGTCTTTGCCCATAGAAACATCACTCGCGCTCGACGTTAGCGTCGGTGCAGTGTAGCCAGTATCTATTCCATTGATTGCTGACATTTTGTAATTCTCCTTTCTTCAAATTGCTGCTACACGTGGAGGCTGATGCCTCCGCCACCGTTCTGCATCAGGTGGGCAAGGGGAATACTTTGTTCTTCCGACTCAGAGTTCTGCTGCTGCCAGCCCGGTTGTTTTTCAGAACCATTGTGCTGTTGTTGTTGCGCCAGATTTTCAAATTGTCCGCCCTGTTGCCGTTGGTCAATATTGACCTGGAACTGATCAATTTTCAGTCCCTGCTCAGCCAGAGCATTGCGTAATTGCGGAAGATTCCGCTCAAGAACGTCCTGAACCTGATGGCTCTGAGCCTGGATATTGGCGCGAATCCGATCCCCTTCAACCATCAGTTCAAGCTTCAACGAACCAAGTTCAGCTGGTTGCAAACGAAGAACCATGCGTCCCGATTCGCCATTAACACTGCCGGAAATCTGCGTCACCACCTGGTCAAAAATCTGACTTTCAGCCATTTGCTGACCACTTACCAACTGAACAACCGGGGCCGGTGGCATCGCTTTGTTCATTTCCAGCCCTTGAACTTGCGCTTGACCTTGTGGCTGCAGGTTGTGTTGTGTCTGCTGAACCAGATTTTCCAGCCCCCGCTTAACAGCATCACCAGAAATCTGAGTTGTTTCAACCTTCTGCGTTGTCATCTCTGCTGGCAAGACCTGATCAACCGATTCACTTTGATTTAATCCGACCGGTTGTTTGGAGTTATGGAGTTGAACCGGTTCTCTGCTTGACTGGGTTTGCTGAACAACTGGACGCTGTTCTGAGCGCGGTTTAAACAGTCTGGCAAAGCGTGGGTCAATCGCATCAGCAACCTCTTCCATCACGAAGGATGCTTCTTCAGCCGGTTGCTCCACTACTGCAACATTTTCTTCTGCAACAACGGTTTCAACTGCAACCGATTTTTGAGAAACAACTGAATCAAAAGCTTTCTGCAAAATCTGTCGAGCTTGTACCAGATTTTCCATAACCACTGGAACCACATTCTGCTGTTGTGGTTCAACTCCCATGACCGCTGCCAGTTCGACATTCTCCAGCGAACTGGATTCTTCAGTGAGTTGTTCTTCTACTGCTGTCACCAGTTGTGCCAACAACTCTTCGTGACTCGAATCTTCGATCGGGGATTGAAGCTCCGCGGTCAACGCCGACAAATCAACGCCTGCCAACACATGTTCCCCAGAGAGCTCGGTTGATTTAAGTTGCTGAACCAGATCAGTCAACAACTTTTCAATACTGTGGAAACTTTCTGGTATTTCAGTCGTCTCACCTATTAATATTGATTCGAGACTGTCGGAATTCTCAGCCATCGCCATTGGTTCACCCTTGACCATAACCTTCATCAGGTCGACAAGTGTGTGCTGCAGCTTGGCTTGAATTTGACAATTCTCCACAGCTTCTTGCTGAATACTGCTTTCAATAACAGCTTCATCCAGAGACTCCTTTTGCCCGGTTGCCTCTTGCTTCATTTCAGTTTTGTGCTTGTGGGCAATAACTTGCTTATCTCTTGAGCCTGCAGCCGGTTCTGGTTGGCTATCATGCTGCTGATGAACCTGCTGTTTTTCATTCAGTACCTTGCCGAATTGCTTTTCATCTTTGCCCAGCGTTTTCACTGGAGCAACAACATCCACAGGTTGCTTTCCCATGTCGATCATCGATAATGCATGCATCTGTTTCACCTCCTTTCCTGTGGATTCGTTTTCGGGATCAGTCCCCCGATTTATTCTTCACCGTATTTCGGTAAAAGCCTTACTCAATTCTGTTGCTGTTTCTGCATCGAGACTATCGAGAATCTTACCTGCCGTCTTCTTCCTAATGCCAAGCAACAGATCAACGGCCAGTTGATAGTCGAGCGCTTTAATCAATACAGCAGCTTTTTGCGGATCCATCTTTTCATAGATTTTGCTGAGTTCTTCGATCCGTTCCCCTTCCGTTTCATCTTTACGATCGAGCAACTTGACCAATTCGTTCCGCAATTGCTGCATAGCTGCGAGCTTCTTATCGACTTCCGCTTCCAAGGTCTTTAGCTGCATTTCCTGAGTATCAATTTTGCTTTTCCGGTCGTCCAGTTTGGCGTACTCCTCTTCAATTGATACCAGAATGCGACGCTCCTCAACTGACGAAATTTTCTCTTCATCCACCAACCCGGATCCGGCTGCAGACAAAGATCCAGAACAAAACAAAATCGTCATTGCCAGTAATAGCGTTCTCTGAATCATGAATTATTCCCCCTGTTGCGAAGGCTGATTTCATCCAGCATCACTCGCTCCTTACGAGATAGTTCCTGCCGGTATTCCGCCTCCTGCTTATCTTTCAATTTTTCCATCACCTGACGCTCCCGTGCGGCATGAAGGAGTTCCTCCCGCTCAGACAAAATCTGCCGGTCAAGCTGCTGTAAATGCCCCTGGATATCCACAATCAACCGGCGACAATGTTGAATCTGCGATTCATACAAATCGATTTCTACAACCGTTAAACCTTCCTGCTGACGCTGCGTTAACTCGTCATCATGCTTCTGCAGATTCTGAAGTTGCTGTTGCAGTTGGGTTTCCAGCTCATTGTGCTGCTGCAAGCTGGCCGCCAGCAGCTGTTGTGCCTGATCTTCCAGAGATTGTCGATAATTAAGCACCGATTGAAGTTTAAATTTTCCGGCCATCGTCTATCGCTCTCTCCCCTGACGGCGGTCCTGTAGCAACATCGTCAGCTCTTCCAGGGTTGTATCGAAATCGACAGAATCATTCATCCCTTGCTGAAGGAACTCGATAATCGCGTCGATCTGGGAGATGGCATAGTCAATTTTTCCGTTACTTCCTTCAACATAGGCGCCGATATTAATCAGGTCTTCCGCCTCTTTATAGGTCGCCATGATTTCCCGAACTCGACCACTCAACTGAACATGCTCAGGGCTAACGATATCTCGCATGACCCGACTGGTAGAATTGAGGATATCAATAGAAGGATAATGATTGCGTGCCGCCAGATTGCGTGACAGCACAATATGCCCGTCAAGAATCGACCTGACCGCATCGGCAATCGGCTCATTCATATCATCCCCTTCAACCAGCACAGTGTAGAGACCGGTGATACTCCCTTTCCCCTTGAAACTGCCGGCTCGCTCCAGCAATTTGGGTAACGTGGCAAAGACCGATGGGGTATAGCCTTTAGTGGTTGGTGGTTCACCGATAGCCAGACCCACCTCGCGCATCGCCATGGCAAAACGGGTGACTGAATCCATCAACAACAGAACATTCTTTCCCTGTGCGCAAAAATACTCAGCAATTGTTGTAGCGACAAAAGCTCCGCGCATCCGTAACAACGGCGACTGGTCGGAGGTTGCGGTAATCACCACCGAACGTGCTAACCCTTCCGGGCCAAGATCGCGTTCGATAAATTCACGAACTTCCCGACCCCGCTCACCGATCAGCGCAATCACGTTGACATCGGCTTGCGTATGTTTTGCCATCATCCCGAGCAATACACTTTTACCCACTCCTGAGCCAGCCATGATCCCCATCCGTTGCCCTGAGCCACACGTCAACAGACCATTGATTGCCCGCACACCAAGATCAAGGGGCTGCACAATCGGCTTTCGCGCCATGGGACTTGCTGGCAACGCATACAATGGACATTCATGCTCACAAGGCTGCAGCGGTCGTTCATCAAGGGGTTCTCCAAGAGCATCAAGCACGCGACCCAGCAGATGGTCACCAACTGGAATAGAGGCACTGTCGCGCACCACCTGAATCAAACTACCAGGGCCGAGGCCGCGAAGTTCACCCAACGGCATCAACAATGCGCGAGAATCACGAAAACCAACCACCTCAGCCAGAACCGGCTCGCCTTTCCCCAGTGGAATCAACCGGCACAGAGTACCAACCGTCGCTGTCGGGCAATAGCCTTCGACCACCAGACCGACAATCTGGATCACCTTGCCACTTACTTTGAGCGGATTGACCGCCTTAACACGTTCGACAAGATCTATCATTCAACATCCGTGATCGCTTCACTCAAGGCCTGACGAATCGCCTCAAGCTGAGTTTCGATAGTGGCATCGACATCGCCAAGATCAGAATCGATCCGACAGCCCCCGGGGGAAATAGAAGCATCCGTTTCAATACTTATATTTTTTAATCCACTGATACTTGCAAGAAACAGTGGTTTCTGCTTGGTCACAGTTTCGAGATCGGCAGGATTAATCCGGATGCAGTATTGATCGGTACGCACCGAAGATTTCAAGGCTGTTTCGATAATCGTTAAAATAACCTTGGGGTCAGCTGCAACTTCTCTGCGGATAACCTGCTCAGAGACCGCCATCACCAAGCGCAACATATCCTGGCTGCTGTTTTTAGCCAGTGATTCCCGCAATCGACTGATCTCTGCTACTGCTGCAGCCAGTGCCTGCGCTGATGTTTCCAGGTTCCCCTCAACACTATCCAAACCTTCCCGACGTCCTCGGGCATAAGCCGCCTCGACATCTTTAGCCGAATGATCCGTGTCTGTCGCTGCCACCGAAACTGCCGAACTTTTGACAAATCCGTCAGATTCTAAAGGAGAACCAGGTTCTGTCTCCCCGAACGATCTGAACTGAAACTCCTTGAGGCCATTGGCTTCAGCACCTCGATAAATTTTAGACAAGTTCATCGCCACCGCCACCCCTTCCTGGAATCACAACACTACCTTCTTCTTCCAGTTTAAGAGCGACTTTAACAACCTCCATCTGCATTGCTTCCACTTCAGAAAGCTTCCGCGGCCCCATCGCTTCAAGGTCTTCTGCGATCATGTCGGCAGCGCGCTGAGAGATATTGCTAAAGATTTTTTCTTTGATCGCATCGCTGGCCGTTTTCAATGCCAGGGTCAACATATCGGTACTGACTTCACGCAGGATCGCCTGCATGCCACGGCCATCAATCGTACCCAGATCTTCAAAGGTAAACATCCGTCGGCGTATTTCTTCTGCCATATCGGGGTCAGTAGCCTCGATGCTGGTCAAAATCACCTGATCGGCTCCTTTGTCCATTTTACCGAGAATCTCAACAACCTTGTCGATGCCACCAACCTGTTTGCGATCCTTTCCGACCATAACACCGACTTCACGCTGCAAAGCCTCTTCTATTTGATTGATAACATCGGGGGAGACATTATCAATTTTAGCAATGCGATACATGATATCACCGCGTATATCATCCGGCAGTTCGGCTAAAATTCGGCTGGCATGATCTTCTTTCTGGGTCGAGAGAATCAACGCTACAGTCTGAGGATGTTCGTTTTCCAGCAGGCCGGAAACCATCCGTGGGTGCATTTTGGAGATCGTCTCCAGCGGTCGTCCTTCGATCCCGGCCGAAACCTGCTCAAGCAGATATTGGGCCCGCTGATTATCACCACCACCAAGGATGGCATGTTTGGCGAACTCATCACCGCGAACATACACACCAACGTCACCTGAACGAGACTCTTTGAATTCTTCCAGAATTTCCCGTGCGAGAGATGGATCAACATGATCAATCTCCATCATGCAGCGACTGATTTCACGAACCTCGGAATCATCCAGAGTCTCAAATATTTTTGCCGTCGCTTCTTCACCGAGGCAAAGAAGTAATAGAGCCGCTTTTTTTGCTCCAGACAGATGTTTTGCCTTTTTCACAGATCGCTCCATATTTAAAGCTGTTTAGGCCTGAAGGCCTGAAGGCTTTTAGGGTTTAGATTCTTTGCTCATTAACCCTTCAGCCTAAAAGCCTTCAGCCTGGTCTTGCTGCCTTTAAGATTCAGCTGGTACTTCGCGCAACCAGTTTTTGACCACTTGCACCGGCATCATGTCTCCACCCAATACTTCCTGACGAATCTGAGCTAATGGATCACTCGGCCCTCCTAGCAGTGGCGTAGCGTTTTCACCGCTCATTTCAGCTTCCAGCTCTTCTACTGTTTTCATCGGTTGAGTCTGATCGGAAGCCCCACGCAAGGTACGCATCAACGGCTTTAGAAACAGCAGGTACGCAAACAACGAGGCAATCGCCAACAGACCGTACTTGATGATCGGCATAAAAGGGTAAACCTTGTCGATCATTGATGGTTGTGGCATCACTTCATCGCTGAAGCCACTTTCAAACGGCATGGAAACAACCGAAATCAAATCACCCCGCGTATCGTTGATGCCCAATGCAGAACGCACCATCTGTTGAATTTCCGTAATTTCTTCAGCGCTGCGTGGTGTGCTGGTTGGACCCGCACCTTCAGTGCCGGGAGTCACCCGATCGGCAACCAAAACAGAAACCGACAGGGTTTTCAATGTGCCTACCGATTGAACGGTCTTACTGACCACTTTGCTCAGTTCATAGTTGACTGTTTCATCAGAACGGCTGGACGGAGTGCCTGCCGTTGTGGTTGCGCCATTCCCCTGCAGATTGGAAACAACTCCGGGAACCCCACTCGACGCGTCAGTGCTTCCTTCCTCAGTGCTGGTCTGTTCACTAACAATAACAGCCCCTTTAGGATCGAGTGCTTCCTCAACTTTTTCACGTTGATCAAAATCTACCTCGGCATTAACCCGAACCAGAGAGTTACCAGCCCCGAGAGCACGATCCAGTAATGATTGAGCACGGACCTCTAAACGCTGCTCCATGGTTTGTTGATAATTCAGCATGCCCGGCGTCATCGGCCCGGCCATTTCGTCTGAACTACTTTTAGATAAAACTTTACCGCTGGAATCTACCACCGTCACATTTTCCGCATCCAAACCTTCAACGCTGCCAGCAACCAGATGAACAATCCCTTGCAGTTGCGATTCTTTAAGTGAACGGCCCGAAGAAAGTTTAATGATCACCGATGCAGTCGCCTGTTGCTGCTGTTCCCGGAACAGCCTTTTCTCAGGCAAGGCCAGGTGGATACGTGCTGATTCAACCGGTACCAGAGAGGTGATTGTGCGCACCAACTCGCCCTGAAGGGCACGCCGATAATTAACCTTCTGGGTAAAGTCGGTCATGCCGAAGCTCTGCTTGTCAAAAATCTCAAAACCAACCCCACCTGCTGACATTCCGGACCCAGCCAACTCAATGCGTGCCTCATAGACCTTATCAGCCGGAACCAGAATATCCCGTCCCGCATCTTCCAGACGGTAAGGGATCTTTTCTCCTTTCAGCCATTCAACCACCGATGCCGCATCCCGACTCGGCAGATTGGCAAACAACAAACTGTAATCGGCCACCTGAGACTGCATGATAATCAAGCTAAACAGGAGAATACTCACTGCAGTAGCCCCGAGCAGACTCAGTTTACGCGCCAGCGACCATTGTGTGATCACATCCAGCATATTTTTCTTTTCAGCAATAGCTTCTTTTGCTTCTTCAGCCATCGAATTTTTCCTCCGGGATCGATTGCGTTAACCTTCAACTTTTTTCGCTTGAAAAATGGCTAAGCAAAAATTTCGTCCTACAAGGCGGAGTGATTTTTCAGGGGCGAAGACATACACCAGTATGTCAAGCACCTGAAAAAACAGGACAACGCCGTAGGTCGGAATTTGTGCAACGCCACTAGACTTGCATGCGCATGATTTCCTGATAAGCCTCAACCGCCTTGTTACGCACCTGAACCATCAGCCGTAAAGAGATATCAGCCTCTTCCAGCTTGATCATTGCTCCATGCAGGTTTTTGGTTTCACCAGCAGCAATCTGTTCGGCGGCACGATCGGCACTGATCTGAGCCTGATTAACTTCAGCCATAGATGTTTTCAACATCTCTCCAAACTTGTCGCCCATCTTTTGTACCGGGGCAGTTTGCGGCTGGGACAGCCCTTTCAGATGGGCATTCATGGTAATATCAGCAACATTTCTCATCATTTATTTCACCGTCCTATTTCCAGGGCTTTTAATGCCATTCTTTTCGCTGACTTGACGACTGTAATGTTCGCCTCGTAGGCCCGTGATGCAGACATCATATCGGCTGTTTCTTCCACCAGGCTGATGTTCGGCATGGCAACTTGACCCTGCTCATCGGCATCGGGGTGAGACGGGTCATAGACCATCCGGGGTGGCAGAGTACTGGCTTGAATCTGGGACACTTTGACTCCCTGCACCGCATCACGCAACTGGGTATCGAGAGTAGCGGCAAATCCCTGCTGGCTGCTTTGAAAAACCACTTCCCGTTTTCGGTAAGGACCACCATCTGGGGTCCGCGTGGTTTCGATATTGGCCAGATTGGAACTGATAGCGTTCATCCGAATCCGCTGCGCTTTCAGTGCTGAAGCACTGATTTTCATTGTCGTAAAAATATCCATAAAACCTCCTAACGACCATCACCGGCGGCAAACTTAAGCATCGAGAACTTCTTCTTCAAAATCTGGCTGGCCGCTTCATAAAGGAGCTGATTTTCTGCCAGATCAAACATTTCGTCATCAATTGAAACACTGTTGCCATCACCGAGAGGGCTTGAATTAATCTGTTTAGTAATACTTCCCTGAACACTGGATATTCCACTTGAGCCGATAGGGAAGTGTTTAGCATTAGTTTTTTGTCCAGCCATCTCAGGGCTACTGATAGCCTGACGTAAATTATCTTCAAAATTAAGTTTGCGGGCTGAGTAACCAGGCGTTTCAGCATTGGCAATATTGCCGGCAATCACCTGCTGCTTCTGTGCACGCAAATCGAGGCTCTTCTGCAACGCCGCAATCGTTCGATCCGCAATTCTGATATCTGCCATAACTTTCTCCTGCCCGATTTCTGACTCTAGAGTTAAATTTTCAACGCTTTACTTGAATGAGCAAGTCCTGAGCCAACTTTCCCCAGGAACTGTCTCCATCTGTTTCGACCATCTGGTTCAGAAGCTTAAGTGCAGCCTGTCGCTGCTGTTGCCGTAGCATGATTTGTGCTGTCCGGTAGCGGGCTTGAGCCCCAAAGACAGGATCTTCATGCAGCTGTCGATACATTTTTTCGGCGGCTCTATTTTTTTCTAATTGATAGTAAGCTTCCCCCAGCAGTGCCATTTCTTTGACTTCTAGAGAGACCCCAATGCTGTACACACTTTCCAGGCTGTTAATTACTGCCTGCAGCTCTCCCATTTGCCAGTATATGTACGCCGCACGGATTTCCAGCTCAGGACCGCTGGGTCGGTTTTCCCGGTTCAACCAGGAGATCAGCTCATCCTGACGCTCTTCACGCTCAAACGCGTCCAACAAAATGCCAAACAGCGCGCTGCCATCTTCACCCCGGGGAAACTCTTCCAGATAGCGCCTGGCATACTCACCGGCCGGTTGATATTCATTACGTTTTAAATAAGATTGTGCAATCGGCAGGTAAAGAAACTGCTGCTCCAAATTTCCGGAAGTGCGGTCAAACAGGTAAAGCAGAACCCTCCCAGCCCTTTCATAGAGCCCAAGCCGGTCAAAAGCAGTGGCCAGATCATGGAGAAACTCCTTATTAAACCCACTCCGGAGCAATAATTTACGATTTTGTTCAGCCAGCACAACCGCCTGTAAATCATTTTTTTCTTCAAGGAGTTGATGCACAACTTGTGGCAACTGTTCCAGAATCAGCTGATCAACCTCCCTGATGAGTTCAGCACTGCCAAATTCACGTTGAAAACGCATCAATTCATCGACACTTTTTCGATGTTCCCCCAATAGATAAAGGGCTAGAGCCCCCTTAAAACGACTTTCTTCACGAATCGAACGAAACTGTGATTTTTCTCCAAGGCTTGCGTATTCACTCGCCGCCTGCGCGAGTTCCAGCTGTCCACCGCCGATCAGCTTTAGATCAATAAACCGCAGTTCCGCACGATCCCCACCTTCTGTCTTGGGGCGCTCCAGAACTGCCCGTTGCAGGCCGATCATTCCCCAACCCATATCCCCAGCCTCATAAGCGGAGGCTCCGGCAGCAAACAGCAACAAATCATCCCCCGGTTCATCTTTTTCTAACTCCACCAGGTTACGATAGAGACTGCTTGCAAACTGATAATTCTTGTTCTTGAATGCGCTGAATGCGGCTCGGTTATGAGAGAACCCGTAATAATCGAAAAGACCCGGTACTACGGCCAATTTTCGATAGACAGCAACCGCTTCATCCA
>JAQIBX010000023.1 GCA_027858895.1 Desulfuromusa sp.
GGCCGTGAATATATGATTCACATGCCAATGCAGCCGCGCAGTTATCCCCAAACCAATCCCGGGGCAAATGCATTATTACTGGGGCAGTCAGAAGATGAAACCCGCTGGTTGGTTCGATCTTATATGGACGGAGTGCCTGGCGCCGTTGGTAGTAATAATCACATGGGATCGCGGTATACAGCAGAATCAGAAGCGATGCGGATCGTATTAAATGAGTTGAAACAGCATGATCTCTTCTTTATTGATAGTCGCACGATCGGTGATTCAGTGGCTTTTTCTGAGGCGCGAAAAATGGGGCTGAAAACAGCGACACGAAATATCTTTCTGGATAACCAGGAAGATGTTTCTTATATCCGGCAACAGATTCATAAGATGGTCAATCTGGCCGGTAAAAATCGGGAAATTATTGCTATCTGTCACCCGTATGCAGAAACTTTAGAGGCGTTTCGGCTGGAACGAGACTGGTTACGACAGCAGTCGGTTGATTTTGTCTCCGCCTCGAGCCTGGTGCATATCTACTGATTGCTTGAATTAGTTGCTCTCTGATTCAAGCCTGTGGTCAACCTGAATTCGGTTAAAGATGGTTTGCCATTCCATATAGTGATGGTGTTGCAGGAGCTTTAGGGGATTGTTGTTGGTTTGCTGAACTAAGAGTTGTTGGAATCCCTGTGCTTGACCTCCTGCAGCTTGATTGAAAAGGTGTAATAAGCTGATTTTCCCCTGGCGCTGAAAGCGTCTTCGCTTTTTTAATAGGATGCTTCGACCAGAAATTTTTTCGCCTTGTTGATCTAGCCGAAATAGATCAACTTGGGCTAGCTCGCTGTTGATTTGAGTTTTTTGCAGGAGGAGGAATGGTTGATTTGCTGTTCCGACCAGGATCTCCTGCAAGAGTTTTTGTTGTTCTTTACCACTGAGTTCCGGGTAGAAATCCAGTAGCAAAAGATCAAAAAAACAATCTTCCTCAATAAATCCGCTGAAACATCCGGTTTCATTTTCCAGAAAATAGGCATTATCCCAGATGCCATCTTCTGGAACAGGAGCCTCACAGCAGAGACAGGTTGATTGGAGGTTTTTTACGCGCGATTTGTATTCCTGGAGAAACTCTTCTTCCTGATCAAAAAGGTTATTGGCAACTTCATTGAGTCTGCCTGGTCCATGCTCCAAATAATCGAGATAGACTTGCCGTGCCAAGTGGGTCATCTGGAGATGGACTTCGGTATTGCGGCCATGAGTAATAATCGGATAGATTTTTCCGCTTGGATTTGTACTCAAGGACTCAACTTTTGGGCTTTTGGCAATAAACCCTTCATAACAACGGAAGCCCCGATTGATTGCATAGGCTTTCAGCAACTGATAGGAATTGCGAAAAGGTCCTTCAAAGTGGATGCGGGTGTCGATCAGACAAGGTAGAAGCTTTAATACTGTCTTTGAGCGTTGATGTTGCACCAGAAAGTTTGCCAGGTTGCGACAGTTTTCCAGTGAAGGGGCATCTTTTATTGGCACAATAATGCGATCTGCGGCAAAGAGTGCGTTCCGGGTATAGATATCGAGTATTGGACTTGTATCGATGATGACCAAGCCTTGCAATGACGAACGAGCAATGATTTGGGCAAGCTGCTCTACATTTTGCACCTGATGCTGGGATTCAAACAGAGTGTGGCTGGATTGGATGAAATTTACGCCGTACTGTCCATCAATTAGCAGATCGGCAGTGTTGCTTTCGGTAAAGAGCTGTCCGACATGTCGCGGGTTAACCATTTTTTTTAAGCGGAACATTTGATCTACAGTAAAATGATTATCAAAACTGAACAGGGTCACAGGAAGGTCTTCCGCCAAACCCTTTAAGTAAATGGCCAAATTGGTCGCCAGGGTTGTTTTCCCGACACCACCTTTTTCACTGGCAATGGTTATAATGTACGAGCGTGCCATGCGTTCCTCAAGTGTGAATATTTAAAAAAATTAACTATTTATAGGGGATTCTAGCAACGCTGTCAATCTCGATTGAAGATAGTTATACTATCCACTCTTTGTTTTGAGGGCTGATGAGGTTTATGTAGGTCATGGATATTTCTGCTGCTGTTTCGGTCTCAACCTTAGTGCAATTATTGCAAGAGCTGGTTGAGGATAACTTTGTTGAAGTGTTAGTACGAGGTGAGTTGAGTAATGTTTCACAACCTGCATCCGGTCATTATTACTTCACCCTGAAAGATAAAAGCGCTCAGCTTAGATGTGCCATGTTTCGTAGCCATGCCAGGACATTGCGCTTCAAACCGACAGATGGTTTGGCGGTTATTTGTCGCGGGCGGGTTTCAGTTTATCCGCAACGGGGTGATTTGCAACTGATTGTCGAAGG
The DNA here is from genome assembly GCA_027858895.1 of Desulfuromusa sp. Taxonomy (GTDB): domain Bacteria; phylum Desulfobacterota; class Desulfuromonadia; order Desulfuromonadales; family Geopsychrobacteraceae; genus Desulfuromusa. The sequence goes on from JAQIBX010000023.1 coordinate 2,354, forward strand.
AATTGAGCCGGAAGGGGTTGGAGGCTTACAGCTGGCTTTTGACCAGTTGAAGGAAAAACTGGAGAATGAAGGGCTGTTTGCCCAGGAGTTAAAACAACCACTGCCCCCTTTTCCTCAAACAATTGGTATTGTGACTTCTGCATCCGGGGCAGCTATTCAGGATATATTGAACGTGTTACGGCGGCGCTCTGCCGGGGTGGGTGTTCTGTTACGTTCGGTTCGGGTTCAGGGTGAAGGAGCTGCCGAGGAAATTGCCGCTGCAATAGTCGATCTGAATATTGAAGCTAACTCAGATGTTCTTATTGTTGGGCGTGGTGGGGGTGCGCGTGAAGATCTTTGGGCATTTAATGAAGAAATTGTTGCCAGGGCAATAGCAGTATCCCGAATCCCGGTGATTTCTGCGGTCGGGCATGAGGTTGATTTTTCTATCTCTGACCTGGTTGCTGATTTGCGTGCCCCGACACCGAGTGCGGCTGCAGAACTGGTGGTGCAGAATCGCCTCGATCTGGAACGTCATCTGGATCAGTTAACCCTACGGCTTGCTGCGCAGATGCGCTCCCGTTTGTCGTTGTTGTATAGTCATTTGTATGGCCTGCAAAAAAGATTGAAAGCGCCGCAAGAACTGGTTCAAATGCAGCGGCTGATGTTGCAGCAGCAACTGTTATGCCTGCGGCAGGCAATGAATGAGATCATCGATCAGCAACAACATAAACTGGATCTTCTTATCAGCCGGCTGGAGACATTATCACCTTTGGCTGTCTTATCCCGAGGTTATGCAATCGTTAAGCGGATGAAAACCGGTCAGGTTGTTCACGATGTTGAACAGCTGGAAGCCGGCGATCATTTGCAAATAAAATTTGCTATTGGGCAAGTGGCTGTAACGGTAGTGGAAATCGACGGGAAAGGGACTAAATAATAGTTTTAAGCACTTGACGTATAACTCCAGTGCTGTCGATAATCAAAAGCTTATACCAATCTTGAAATGGATCAAAAATATGGCAACCAAAATAAGTTTTGAAGCTTCATTGCAAAAGCTCGAGGCGGTGGTAGAACAACTGGAATCAGGTTCTCTACCGCTAGATCAAGCACTAAAAGTTTTTTCTGATGGAGTTAAGCAGGCAGATAGTTGCCGCCAGTCTTTGCGTAAAGTTGAATTACAGGTTGAACAGCTTCTTCAGCAAGATGATGGGACTTTGCAGCGGGAGCCATTTGATGTCGAGTGATCAATGGCAGTTGCAATCCTACATGAAAGAGCGAATTCAACTGATTGACTTAGCCCTTGATCGTTATTTACCTGGAGCTGAAACTCTTCCAACCGTGTTGCACGATGCGATGCGCTATTCTGTCTTTGCCGGGGGGAAACGGATTCGACCGATTTTAATGTTGGCAGCGTGTGAAGCCGTTGGTGGTGAGGTGAAAAACGTGATGCCGGCAGCCTGTGCCATCGAAATGATTCATAGTTATTCTTTGGTTCATGATGATCTGCCGGCGATGGATGATGATGATTTACGGCGGGGGAATGCAACGAATCACAAAGTTTATGGCGAGGCTACGGCAATTCTGGCCGGTGATGGGTTGCTCACGGAAGCATTTATCCTTCTTTCTAATCCGGATACCTGGGGTGATGCTCCAGCGGATAAGTACTGTGAAGTGCTGCATATCCTGGCAAAAAGTGCCGGCTCACGCGGCATGGTTGGTGGTCAGGTAGTTGATATGGAAGCGGAAGCAAAGCCAGTTGATTTGCCCACTCTGGAATATATCCATACACATAAAACCGGAGCGTTGATCTTGGCAGCGATTGAAATTGGTGCTTTATTGGGGGGAGCATCTGAACAACAACACCGTGCGCTCTGTCGTTACGGAGAAGCGGCCGGACTAGCGTTTCAGGTTGCCGATGATATTCTTGATATTGTCGCGGATCCGTCTCAGCTGGGTAAGGATATTGGCAGTGATCAGCAACGCGGAAAAGCAACTTATCCGGCATTACTCGGATTGGCTGGAGCACGCCAGCGTGCCAGCGAGCTTCGCGAGTTAGCTTTTTCTTCACTGGATATTTTTGGTGACTCTGCGCGCCCACTGCGGGAGATAGCAAGTTATATTGTTAACCGATCTTGTTAGAGTCTTAGTTTGATTCTGAAATGAATGTTTTACGCGAGGAAGCTGAATGGAAACACTTCTTTCACAAATAAAGTCCCCCACCGAACTGAAAAAACTCGATAAGAACCAGCTTTCACAGTTGGCAGAAGAATTGCGCGAGCAGATTGTTGCGACGGTTGCTACTAACGGTGGACATTTAGGTAGCTCTCTTGGGGTTGTCGAACTGACAATCGCATTACATCGAGTTTTTGATTCACCCAGTGATCAGATTATCTGGGATGTTGGCCATCAGGCCTATGCCCATAAATTACTGACTGGTCGTCAGGATCAATTCGGTTCATTGCGCCAGTTAAATGGTCTCAGTGGATTTCCAAAGCGGGCTGAAAGCGAGCATGATTGTTTTGGAGTCGGCCATTCCAGTACCTCGATATCTGCAGCATCGGGCCTGGCTGCAGGAAGGGATATCTGCGGTGTTCACGATAAGGTTATAGCAGTGATCGGGGATGGTTCATTGACTGCCGGAATAGCATTTGAAGGTTTGAATCATGCCGGGCATCTGAAACAAAAACTGATTGTTATTTTAAATGATAATGAGATGTCAATTTCCCCGAATGTCGGTGCTCTTTCCTCATTTCTCAGCAGGAAAATGACTTCAAATACTTTCATCCGCTTTAAAAAGGAGACAGAGACTCTGCTTAATTACGTTCCTGGAATTGGTCGCGAACTGGTCAATCTGGCTAGGCGAGCTGAGGAATCGTTCAAAAGCTTTATGACACCGGGAATGTTGTTTGAGGGGTTTGGTTTCGATTATTTCGGTCCCATAGATGGGCACAATATTGAGGAAATGACGGAAACCCTACGTAACGTTAGTCAAATCAAAGGTCCGGTGTTGTTGCATGTCCAGACGAAGAAGGGCAAGGGGTATGAGCCGGCAGAAAAGAATCAACCCAAATTCCATGGTGTGGGTCCGTTTAATTCCGAGACGGGAGTGGTGAATGGTAGCAAGCCAGGAAGCGCCAGTTCTTACACCAAAGTGTTTGGCGATACTCTGACTGATATTGCCTGTGAGGATGAGCGAATTGTTGCCATTACTGCGGCCATGGCTGAAGGAACCGGACTGAAGAAATTCTCAGAAACTTTTCCGGACCGATTTTTTGATGTTGGCATCGCTGAACAGCATGCTGTAACTTTTGCTGCTGGATTAGCCTGCCGGGGGCTTCGCCCGGTCGTAACAATTTACTCCACCTTTATGCAGCGGGCTTATGACCAAGTTGTGCATGATGTCTGTTTGCAAAATCTTCCGGTGACCTTTGCAATGGATCGATGTGGACTGGTTGGAGCGGATGGACCAACGCATCACGGCGTGTTTGATCTTTCTTTTTTACGCCATATCCCCAATTTGACTTTTGCAGTGCCGCGTAACGAAGTTGAACTTCAGCGTATTATAAAAACAGCCAGTTTACTAGAGGGACCTTTTGCCTATCGTTACCCGCGAGGCAATGGGATCGGATTGTCTTTAGCTGAAAAAATTGAATCGCTGGAAATTGGACAGGGAGAATTGCTGCGCAATGGGCCTGATGGTCTGATTATTGCCGTTGGCGAAATGGTTAATGAAGCGTTTCAGGCGGCAAATCAACTCGCCGGGAAGGGGATTGATCTTTCAGTCATTGATGCCCGCTTTGTTAAGCCTTTAGACCGCGATTTGATTTTATCTCAGGCTGCAAAGGCCCCATTTATAATGACTGCTGAAGAAAATTCTTTACAGGGTGGATTCGGAACCTCGATTCTTGAACTGTTGAGTGATGCCGGCTTGGCCGTACCCGTGATCCGGATTGGCATTCCTGACCATTTTGTCGGTCAGGGTACCCAAGCGGAATTGCGCGCTCAATTAGGGCTTGATGCTGCGGGTGTCATGAATAAAGTTGAACAGATTATGCAACAATATAGCCCAAAAGTTACTGCAGGTTGAGAAGGTTTATGTTGCCGGGGCTAGTGATGGGAACCGTGGGTGTCGGCGGCGGCGCGCTGATTATTTTCTGCCTTTCAGCTTTTGCTAAATTTCCTCAGAAACTTGCTCAGGGAACCACCTTATTTATCGTTGCCGCACCTATAAGTTTGCTGGCGGCGATGCGCTATCATCGCCAGGGATATGTTGATGTCAAGGCGGGCCTGATTGTTATGGTTTGTTTTTTGATTTTCAGTTTCATCGGCGCCCATTTTGCGACCCAATTACCGAATGAGTTATTACGCACTTTGGTTGGTATTATGTTATTGCTGATGGGGGTAAAACTGATTTTCTTCAGTTGATCTATTACCGAGTTTAAACAGCCGGACATTGTATCTGCCAAATGTTTTTGATGGGTGCTAATTTTAATAATCAATTAAGGTGAAATTATGCGAACAATGAGAATCTGTATTGGCTCACAAGATGGGGAGCATATTGCAACAACACATATGGGGGATACTGCCCACTTTTATATCTATGACCTGAACGCAGCCGGATATACTTTTGTTGAACAGCGCAGTAATATTGCACAGGATATGGATCATGCCGGGGCTGACAAAATGAAGGCGATACTCTCGTTGGTCCTCGATGCGGACGTATTAATCGCCCAACAGAAAAGCCCGAATTTTATCAAGATAGCTAAGCAGACGAAGTACCAACCGGTCGTTGTCAAGGTTGATACTATTCAGGTTGTTCTTGCTTCACTTCAGGGTGAATTTGAGGAGATTTATTCATATGTTGAGCGCCGGAGAAATGGGGATACTTTTGAAACCATCCCGGAGTTAACAGCTCGTAGCTGATAAGGAGCAAACGCTATGGCGCGAAAAATCTTTATAGCGGCAACGGGAATGAACAGTGGTAAAACGACCACCAGTCTTTCTTTGATGCATATGGCCAAAAAAAAATATGCTCGAGTTGGTTTTGTCAAACCGATCGGGCCAAAACCGGTAGAGTACCGCGGCATAAGTGCTGATAAGGATGCTGTCCTCATGGCCCGTCATTTTGACTTGCTTGATGATTTACCTTTGATGTCTCCATTTGTACTGCAACCAGGAGATACCAGGCGCATCATGGATGGCGACCTGACGCGGGATGAGATTTCCAAACAGATGCTGGATGCCATAGCCGAACTGGATGCCAAGAACGATTTTCTGATTATTGAGGGAGCAGGGCATACTGGTGTGGGGACCCTCTTTGGTTGTAATAATGCCAGAATCGCCAGAGAAACTGGTTCGGCGGTTCTCATGGTGACAGGCGGCGGTTTGGGGAATGTTGTCGATTCTGTACAAATGAATTTGGCGCTGTTTCAGAAAGAGCAAGCCAAGGTCAGGGCGATCTTGGTTAATAAAATTATTCCGGAAAAACGTGAGCAGACCCTGAAATACTTGAATATGGCTTTTGCTGAAGAAGGAATCCAGGTTGTTGGTGGGTTTAATTATCATCCCATTCTGGCAAATCCGACCATGCGACGCATTGCCAGTGTCCTTAATATCAAGCTACACGCCACAGAGGATCAGGGGCAGCGGATTGTACACAATATTCAAATCGGTGCCGCTTCAGCCCAGCGAGTTGCAGAGCTGTTGGAAGAATCTACCTTGGTCATCGTCAACAGAAGTCGAGACGAACTGTTAGTGACAATCTCAAACCTCTACCAGTTGGCAGAGTATCGTGACAAAATTGCCGGTATCGTTATTCCCGGGGTTGGCGAAATCAGCCTTATTACGCAAAAAATTATTGACAGCAGTGGCATTCCATATATGCGTGCCGGTCTTACCTCTTCTACCGTTTTTGAAATTCTAAGGGACGATGTTTCAAAGTTGACTGCTGAAGATACCCACAAAATTCACATGATTACTGAACTGGCAGAAAAGCGGTTTAATTTTGATGCTATTGATGCATTGCTGGATGAAAGTTGAAACCACTGACGCGGACTAGATTTTTTTGGAGAAAACTATGCTGATTCGGGTCCGCTATAAAGATGGACGTATCGATTTTATTCCTTCACATAATCTTGAAGAATTGATTGTGATGACCGAAATTGAACAATTTGAACGTTCAACTGGTTGGGTCATGGTTGGAAAGGATCCGATAAGAAGTACATTGCGGGGTCATTACGCAGGTAATAATCGCAGGGGTTAAGGTTTAATTGAAATAGCTAAATTTAAGATGTTTCAATGAAGATATTGATATGACAGAGTTTTTATCTCATAATTCTTTGCTTATATGTTGCTTAGTGGTACAATTGAGAGTGTATAAAGGAGAATATTGATGAGAGAAGTTTCAGTTGTTTATCCAGACGGCATGATGGGTATGGTTAAGCCCCACGTGTTGCAGGGTCTGATCGAAAGGGATGGCATTGTCAAATTTCAACGCTCTGATGGTTGGGTTTATCTCGACATTGATCCAGTCAGGAGTTTAGACCGTTCTTCTTCTTATCACGGAACTGAACGACGTCTTAACTAGTCACTCTGTTGCTGTATGTGAAATTAGAAGGCTCAACCCGAAGGGGTTGAGCCTTTTCTGTTTCAAGGATGTATGTTTGTGAGCTTCTGTCGGTAGATGTCCAAAATTATTAGTGTTCTGGATCTCTGCTCCTGTCCGAGCCGGAGCAATATCTTTTGTCCGGATGATAGCTGTTCCAGACTTGGATCGGCATACGTGTAAAAGACTGCTGGCTGAGCGAGTTGAATCGGATCGGGAGGGTTTGGCGTCTCCAAGAGGTGCTCAATCACGTAGACCAACCGGTCATTGAAGTAAGCATTTTTGTAACCTAGTTGTTCATAAGCTGTTTGGAACAACGGATAAAAGTAGGCATAAATGTTGTTCGCCAGGTCGTGATTAACAGATTCCAGTAGACTCAAATAGGCGCTATAGCGTTTGTCATTTCTACTACTGGTTTGCGGAGCTTCAGGTGTTCCTGCCACCAGGAATTTCCCTCCCGGGGCTTTGATCGGCAGATGGGCTCTTGGTAGGCGTTTTTCCGGTAAATTGTCAATCGTTGCTACAAATCTTTGGATGAAGTTTTCCATATACAGCAGTTTGACGATTGTTTTACCGTTGCGTAAACTTTGAATGGCTTCTTGAATGATCTGATCACTTTCCTGAATGGGAGGTAAGCTTTCCGGAAGTTTGAGACTGACGGTTTGGGCTGTTGCTTCATTCTGCTCAACTGGTGGTGTTGCTGGCTCAACAATGAGACCCGGAACCGGATAGTGTACAATGGGATTTTTAATCGGTTCTTGTGGTGAAATCTGCTGAACGTCCAGGGGCATCTGCTCCGTGACAGGTCTGCTCTGAAAATAAATAGCCAAGCCAAGGGCCCCAAGCAGAATCAATAGAGTGAAGATGATCAGATTTGTTCTATTCATTGATCGTTCTCCCATGTAGATATTTTTTTTTCATTATGACCAATTTGATTTATCATTTCCAGTAGTTATTTAATGTAACCGCAAAGTTTTTTTGCTAGTTTTTATTGGTTGTCCCTATGGAGGGGTAATTATCTGAAATTTTAAAAAGAAATTTTGTTTGAAATGAGTTTTGGTGCTGACTCTGAAAAAAGACTAAAATTCGTCTTAGTTCAGAAAATTATAAATAATTTGACTGTTGATTTTTTTTTACTCGGTCTATACTGAACTAATACATTTGTAAAGCTGCGTTGAAAGGAGTTTGTAAAATGCCGGTAATTACTGTGCGTGCACTTGAAGGGATCAGTGCTGAGAAAAAGGAAGAACTCATGGCTCGGATCACTGTTGTTATGAAGGAAGTTTTAGGTAAAAATCCTGAAACAACTCATGTCATTATTGAAGAAATTTCCGCAGAGAACTGGGGTATTAGAGGTAAAACTGTTGCGGCTAGCCGTTCAGGGAAGTAGGTTTTCTGCAATTTACAAAAAAACGGTCGTCTCGCTGGATGGCCGTTTTTTTTTGTGAATTCAGCGGCGGAGCTAAAGACAGGGAGTGGAATCACCGAAGATAGCACCAATAATACGTATGGCTTCGGGTGAAGTGACCTGGTAGTAAACTTCAACTCCTTCACGGCGTCCAGTAATAATGCTTTTATTTTTTAGGAGTGCAAGGTGCTGGGAAACAGTGGCTTGTGGAAGAGAGAGACATTCCCAGATTTTTTTAACATTGCAAGATTGTGATAGCAGCCCGGCAACTATCTTCAGGCGGATTGGATGCCCAAGCACTTTCAGGATTTCTGATTCCCGATCATAATCCTGATCTGACTCAAAAGGTAGTTTGTCGAATACTGCAGTCATGTTGAACTCCTTATTATGATTTTGTATATATGAATATTAAAGGCAAGAATCTTTTTCGTCAAGATATGATTATATTCAGTGAGATATTTATCGTTAAGTTGGTTTCGATTTTAGGGTTTGATCTTCATGATAAGAGAATCAACTAAATTACTGCTGTTACTTCTATTTCTGTTGGGATCGTCGAGGCTTTCTTTTTCTCAGCAACTGTCTCCGATTGATCACCCGATCAAACCTTTAGTCGGTGAATCCTTAGAATATGATATCTCATTCCTCTGGTTTGATTCCCTTGCAGAAGGGTCAATTAAACTTTTTGCCGGAGAACAACCAGGAACCTTTTTGGTTGTTATGGAGGCAAAAACGTTAGGAGTGGCCGCTTTTTTTACTAAGGATCGGATTGAAAAGTATCAAACCTTGATGAAAATCGGCTCGTCAGGTTTATTACAACCCTTGTGGCATAGCTCACATACGATTCGCGGAAAAGGGAAGTCGCGCAGTGAAAAAATAACCAGAAATACGTTTGATTATACTTCAGGCCAGGTTCGCTATCAAAAAATAAAAAATGATCATGTCTATACTGACGAATGGTTTGAGCTGGAAACAGACCGACCCCTGTTTGATATTTTAAGCGCACTCTATAACCTGCGTCTCGGTTTTTACGGTAAGACGGGTCAAGATAATATCCTTATTCCGACCTTTCATCGCAAAGGAACGCAGGATATTGTTGTTGAACCCTTGCTGAAATTGAGGAATAAGGATCAAAAATTCTTTGCGACAGGTGCTGTCCAGTGTCGCATTCTTGTTGACCCTTCGGTTTTTGGCACGAAAGGGCGTGATCTCCTGGCCTCTTTTGATGAAGAAATGCGACCCCAAAAGGGGGTAATTAAAAATGTTATCGGCTTGGGGGATGTGCGGGGCAAGCTTCGTACGCTGCCATGAATGTAAGAGGAGAGCGCTGTGGCAAAACCGGATAAGGTCTTTGTGGTAGGGCATCGAAACCCCGATTCAGATTCAATTTGCAGCGCTATTGCTTATGCTGATCTGCGCAGTCAACAGGGTCTACCAGGGGTCAAAGCCGCTCGGGCTGGAACAATCAACCTTCAGACGCAGTTTGTGCTGGATCTTCTGAGTGTTGCCGTCCCTGAATTGCTCTCTGACGTTCATCCTCGGGTCAAAGATGTTGTGACTGAGAAGGTGATTTCAATCCACCAATCTGCGCCCATGTCGAAAGCGATTGAACTTTATCATCAGCACCATATTCGGATGCTACCGGTAGTTGATGATGATGGTCGTGCTACGGGTCTGTTGCTGTTAGAGCGAGCAACGGAATTTTTTCTGGTTCCAGCTGCACCCGAAAAACTGCGTCGAATCCGTGCTTCACTCAGCTCTATCCAGAGTTGTCTTGGTGCGACTGCGCAGCACCTCTCAAATCCTGAGCCGATTGAGGATCTTGATCTCCACGTTGGTGCCAGACGCGAAGCTAGCTTCAGCCGTTGGGTCGATGAAATTGTCCCCGAAAAAATAATTTTGATTACCGGTGACCGTCCAGGTATCCAGAGACTTGCTGTTGAAGCAGGTATCCGTTTGTTGATTATCTCAGGGAATTCTCCGGTTGATCAACAACTGCTTGTCACTGCGCGTGAGAAGAATGTGTCAATTCTGGTAAGTCATTATGATACAGCAAACTGCGTCTGGCTGACGCGGATGGCAACCCCGGTTGGGGTTCTAGCGGAGCCGGATTTTATGGTCGTCAAGCCGAACGACTTGCTTGAAGATCTGCGTGTGAAATTAATCCTCGGAAAGCAGTCGGGAGCGATTGTCTGCTCAGCAGAAGGACTGGTCGAAGGGGTTGCAACGAAAAGTCATTTGATAAAAAATTCACCAGTCAAACTGGTTCTGGTCGATCATAATGAGTTATCCCAGGCGGTTCCTGGGGCTGATAAGGTCCAAATTATTGAGGTTATTGATCATCATCGGTTGGGCAATTTTCACACCGATCTGCCCATCAAGTTTATAAATCAGCCACTGGGAAGTACTTGTTCTTTAGTTTCAACTCTCTATCAACAAGCGGGGATAGAGCCAAAAAAGAAAGTAGCAGGGTTATTGCTGGCTGGTTTGCTTTCGGATACCCTGATTTTAAAATCTCCCACAACGACAGAGATTGATCGTCAGCTGATTCCCTGGCTGGAGAAGCTCTCAGGGTTGGATCATCAGGAGTTTGGTTCTCAGCTGTTTGCTGCCGGCAGTCCTATGGCAAGTGGTGCTTCGGCGCGTAAATTGATTTTTACCGATTTTAAAGAGTATGGAGTTGACAACCGATTACTTGGATTGGGACAAGTGGAGGTGGTGAATTTTCATACATTCCACCAGCGCCAGGATGAGCTGATGGCGGAATTACAGAAAGTTCGAGAAGAAAAAGGCTATGAACTAGCGGCACTGCTCGTGACCGATATCGTCATGGAAAACAGCTTGTTACTGACAGCAGGATCAAGTGAGTTACCGTATATTATCGGCTATCCACAGGAAGCCGACAACCTATACCGACTGAAAGGGGTTCTTTCGCGTAAAAAGCAGCTCGTTCCTCATTTGCTGAAGGTGTTCAAGGGTGCTTGAAAAAGCAAGGAGAATGGATAAAAATAGCCCCGCGTCAGGAGGGAGAACACGGGGCAAATGTTGTTCTTGAAAGAGAGTTTCTTACCTTTGAGGATTATTATATACTGAATATAATTAATGTCAACTAAAAAAACAAATTAATTTAAATATATTTTCTTTTGCTGAAATAGCTTTAGTAAAAATATCTGAAAAAATACAAATAGCGAACTTCTCTATAGAAATTCGCTATTTGTTGGAACCGTGATTTTAAGTGGCCGCTATTTGATATGACATTCCCTGCATCTAGTTGGACCTTTTGCCATTTCCTTATGACAGTCTTTACATGTTTTATGATAAGCATCTTTAGCTTTTACCGCCTTTGGATTAATGCCGTGACAACTTTTACACTGAGCGTAATCTCCGGTGTGGTGACAGGTTGAACAATCGGTCAAGCTCTGGTGTGCTGTGTGGTCAAAGGTAACGGTTCCCATTTTTGGTGTAAATTTTATTTCTGCGGGACCATTCGTAACAGCAACGACAATCGTTGCTATGGATGAAACTAAAATTGTGGCAGTCAACAGAATTAGAAGCTTTTTCATCGTATTCCTCCTTAGTTCAGGGTGATTGGTTCCTGTGCTAGATAATTTCACATTTTTTAGGCTATTTCATTCGACATCGATGTGAATATCGCAAGATGTCTGGTTGTATTCTAATAATATTAGAGATTTAAGTGCTGTTGTCAGGGCATTTAATTGAGCTGTTCAGTTGCTTCTATTCCGTAGTTTACAGAATTACAGACTCTCTGTTAGACTTCCGGAAACTTAATTCAGATTCTTACGGGTACCGGCATGGAACCATTAAACCCCCCATCTGTTGCGATCGATGGAAATTCTGTTCGTCGAATTCGTGAAGAAAAACGGTTGACGCAATTTTATGTGTCAAAAGTCGTTGCGGTCACTACAGATACTGTTTCTCGCTGGGAGAATAATCGTTATCCGACCATTATGCGGGATAATGCTCTGAAATTAGCAGCAGCGCTGGAGGTGGATCTCGCTGAGATTCTGAAAAAAGATGATGTTGGTGAGATTTCAGATGAACCTCATCAGCCACAAACAACGAAAAGTCACAGATTAATTTATCTTCTGCTTTTGATCAGTGTTGTTTTTATCGCTTTATTTTATCTGTCACAGCAGCTTAACTCCCCGACTGTTCCAGTTATACAGGCAAAACGGCTACTTCCAGCTTATGCCGCTCCAGGCAGTAGAATTCTAATTCAAGCGGAACTTTCTTCAGAAAAACCATTAAAGGGGATGATTCTGAAAGAAACGTTTCCACCGGGTTGGCGTTTGCTGGAGTCTGAGCCAGTTGCTTCACATATTGATACTGATGCAGGAGTCGCACGTTGGATTTTCAGACAACCACTCTTGGAAACGCGGGTTTTTTATATTCTCGAGGTGCCTGAAGAAATTGATTCAAACTCGGATTTGAAGTTAGTAGGTGAATTAATTGCCAACCCTGAGGGGCAACGTTTTGCCGCCATTCTACAATCGCTTGGAACCATGCAGGTTAAACCTTTTCATTGGGCGGATAGTAATGGTGATCATGTCATTGATGATGTTGAAATTCTTGAATTATCTGATTTAACCGAGGAAGCCAAGTCTTTACATCTGGATTGGGATTTGATTGAAACTATTTGGGAGGTTGGCGCTTACCGTTGGAATACTGAAAAAAAACAATTTGTCCCTGTCCAACCGCTTTCTGAGTAAATTGAAAGTTCGCTATTATTTATAAAAAAGGTTTTGACAATAATAGTGCAATTTCTAGAATTAGCCCCCGGTCAATTATTTGATGGAGTCAGTTGGCGCCACCCTGGAAGGAAATGTTTAAGTTATGGATACAGTTATTGCGCTGCTAAAAGAAGAAATGCAGGCGGTTGAAAGTCAGGTTAAAAAGAACTTGGCTTCAGACGTACAGCTTGTCAGCCAGGTCGGGGACTATGTTCTTTCGAGTGGCGGAAAACGCATTCGACCGATGCTCCTATTACTCTGTGCGCGCTTGTGCAATTATCAGGGGGACAAGCATATCGAGCTGGCCGGAGTCGTAGAATTCATCCATACTGCAACCTTATTGCACGATGATGTCGTTGATAGTGCCAACCTCCGTCGGGGAAATCGTTCAGCTAATTCTGTTTGGGGTAACCAGGCTTCTGTGCTGGTTGGTGATTTTCTGTTTGCCAAGGCTTTTTCTGTCATGGTCGGCTCTGAAAGCCTGAAAATTCTCCAGATTCTTTCCGATACCACGACTCAGCTGGCAGAAGGCGAAATTTTGCAGTTGATAAATACTTGTGATCTTGAGGTAGATGAACCTCGTTATCTGCAAGTTGTGCGCGACAAAACTGCGATCTTGATCGCTGCTGCTTGTCAGGTCGCAGGAGTCCTTGCTGGGGTTGATGAAACGCAGGAAATGGCGTTACGTGAATTTGGTCTGGAAATTGGAACCGCTTTTCAGCTGATGGATGATGCCCTCGATTATATTGCCGCCGAAGAAGATTTTGGGAAGGAGCAGGGGCATGATCTGTTTGAAGGGAAGATGACGTTGCCGTTAATCCATGCCTATTCTATTTCCGCCGAACTGGAACGTCAGGAAATTTCTAGAATTATCGAAGCTGAAGAATTAGTGAAAGAGGATCTGGACTATATTTGTGCTTTAATCGAAACAAAAGGGGGTATCGATTTTACTCGTCGTAAGGCAGCTGAGAGAATCGAACGGGCAAAACTGCAACTGGCTCCTTTCTCTGATTGTGAAGCGCGCCAGGCTCTTTTTACCCTTGCTGATTATGTTATTACTCGTAACAAGTAATCTTCTTTTTGGTTAAGGCCGGTCTCTCTGCGCAAAACCCTGTTTTATATTTATCCTTTCTATGCTCTCACCTGAAATTCGTTTATAATCCGACCCATGTTTAAGATCAGTCTGCATAAAAAAGTTCTTGGGGCTTTTCTGCTGCTCTCTTTGGTTCCACTGGGCATTTTGTTGTTCTCCTCCCAACACAGTTTGCGGCTGGTTGAGGATTTATTGCGCCAAAGGACAACCGAGGCTCTGGACAATCAAGCGGCCAAAGCTCTTGAACATCGAGCGCAGATGGTTGCAACGCAGGTCTCTACCTTTTTACAAGAGATCGAAGGCGACCTGCTCGATTTGTCTTTATTGCCGACGACTGAGGAATCTTATCTTGGTTTTAGTCGCAATCATCAACGTGAACTCTGGTATCGCCATGGCACCAATGACAATCCGGTTGAAATACGGGAAGATGCTCTTCTTTACAGTGAACTGGCCTATGTCGATGGTAACGGTCGTGAATTGATCCGCATTGTTGCTGGCCAACCATCAAGCCAATATCGTGATGTTTCCGACCCAGCCCAGACGACTTACAAGACCGAAACTTACTTTAAGCAGGCGGCACAATTAGAGACAGGAAAAGTTTGGGTTTCTCGACTGCATGGCTGGTATGTCAGTCGTGACGATCAGCTGCAGGGAGCCAAAAACCCACTCGAAGCGGTACAGGGTACGGTCTATCGTGGCGTGATCCGCTTTGCCACTCCGATAATGAAAAATGGAAATCTCCAGGGGGTCGTTGTCTTATCCCTCGATCATCGTCATTTGATGGAATATACTCAGCATATTTCGTCGATTGGAGATAAGGACATTGTCTTTCCTTCCTATGCCAGTGGCAATTATTCCTTTATGTTTGATGATCAGGGCTGGATGATTACTCATCCCAAATATTGGGATATCCGTGGTTATGACTCTGCTGGGCAGTTGGTGCCCGCTTATAACTCTGAGACGCCGGAAAAGGATATTCAGTCGGGGCGTATTCCCTTTAATCTGTTCTCTGCCAGTTTTATCCATCCCAGTTACCCTCTCGTAGCTGAAGCTATTTTACATGGAGAATCCGGGGTTGTTGAAGCGGTCAATGTTGGCGGATCCAATAAAATCATGGCTTATGCCCCCATCTATTATGAAGAGGGGGTATATCGGGATCATAATATCTTCGGCGGCATTACAATCGGAGCTGAAATTGATCAATTTCATCAGCCGGCAGTCGCGACTTCTCTTTTGATTCGAAGTGAAATCAATAATTATCTGAAGCAATCCTGGCTGCTGATTTCTTTGACGGTCATGTTTGTGATTGCGACTGCCTATATCCTATCTGACAGCATTGTCAACCCGGTTTTGTTGCTAACAGAAGGTACCCGGCGGTTGATTCGTGGCAATCTATCCCCCGTAGTTAAGGTTAACTCCAATGACGAAGTCGGGGTGTTAGCTGATTCATTCAATACGATGGTTGATGAATTGAACAGCAGGCGGCGGCGATTACTACAGACGTTGCAAGCACTACGGCAATCGCGTAAAGAAATTATTCGCGAGAGAAATTTTAAGAATACCGTTTTTGAAAATATCGAAACCGGACTGCTCACTTTTGATATGGACAGCAAGGTCACTTCTGCCAATGGGCCTGCCTGTCAGATATTGGAAATAGATCGCCCTGGTAAGGATTGCAGTTGGAAAAAATTGTTGGTTGAGTGGCCTGAATTGCATGAAGTTCTTGGTCAGTGGTTTTTGTCAGGTAAAACAGGTGAAAGTAGATCTTTCCGGAAGTATATCTCGCTGGAAAGAAAAGGGCGGACACTGACTTACCGAATGGCCATGTTTCCGCTGAGTTTTCGCCAGCAGGAAGGTTGGTTGCTGACTATTGAAGATCTGACTGAACGTGTCAATTTGCGTCAGCAGATGGCACGGATGGATCGTTTGGCTTCTTTAGGCAGAATGTCAGCCGGTATCGCTCATGAAGTTCGCAATCCCCTGACCGGAGTCAGTCTGCTTCTGGATGAACTGCATGACCGTTTACTTGGTCAGGAAAATGATCAACAGCTGATTCGTCGTGCCTTGGGTGAAATTGAGCGATTGGAATCGCTGGTGAATGAGATGTTACATTTTTCGTCGTTGCCAACTCCAAAGCTTGCTTATGGCAGAATTGAAAAAGTACTCCAGGATTCCCTGTTTCTAACTCGTACACAATGTTTACGGCAAAATGTTAAGCTGATTGAACACGTCGCTGACAACCTCCCGGAACTGACGATGGATGCAGATCGGGTCAAGCAGGTCTTGTTGAATTTACTGAATAATGCTTTAGATGCCATGCCGGATGGCGGAGAATTGAAAATTGCTGTTGAAACCAGTAATGATGAAATATTAATTCGTGTGACTGATACCGGAGTTGGTATCCCCCCAGAGCAGCTGCCATTGATTTTTGAGCCGTTCTTTACCAGTAAAGGGCAGGGGACAGGGTTGGGACTGGCGATAAGTTATAATATTATCTCCGATCGTGGTGGTGAAATTCAAATAGAAAGTAAGCTGGGTGTCGGTACAACTGTGTTGGTTTCACTGCCGATAAACCCGATTGGCTGAGATGATATTTAGCTGGTTCAGATATTTAAACCAGGAGTAAGTGCTATGGAAAAAATTCTTATCGTTGATGATGAAGCGTTTATCCGGGAAAATTTGGAACGGATTATTGCTGAAGATGGTTACCGGCCTATTACAACCGAATTTTCAGATGAGGCGATCCGTATTGTCTCTGAAGAAGAAATTAGCCTGGTGCTGCTTGACTTGAATCTTGGCAATAACAGTGGTCTGGACGTATTACGTGCGATGCGTGAAGTTGATCCTGAAATTTTGGTGATTATTATTACCGGCTACGGAACGGTAGAGAGTGCCGTTGATGCGTTGAAAATAGGTGCCTATGATTACATTAAAAAGCCGTTCAAAGCTGATGCGATTCGTTTGATTGTTAAGCTGGCATTGGAAACTCAAAATCTGCGCCGTAAAGTCAAGCGCCTGTCCCGTGACGCTGATGGCATTAATATGGTAGGAACCAGTCTGCCGCTATTGCATATTTTTCAGCAAATCCGCGAAGTGGCTAAGCATGAAACGGCTACGGTACTGATTACTGGAGATAGTGGAACTGGAAAGGAACTGGTTGCCCAGGCAATTCATAATTTATCACCGCGCAGTGAGCAGCCTTTTGTCGAAATCAATTGTGGATCTTTACCATTTAATCTTCTTGAAACAGAATTGTTCGGGCATGAACGGGGCGCTTTTACTGATGCAAAAAACCGTAAAATAGGATTGTTTGAAGAGGCTGATGGCGGTTCTATTTTTCTGGATGAGATAGGGGAAATGGATATAAGTCTCCAGGTGAAACTGCTGCGGGTACTGGAAGATCGTAAAATTCGCCGGCTTGGAGGCAATCGAAATCTCGACATCAATGTGCGGATTATTGCCGCGACCAATGCAGAATTGAAAGGTGCACTTGAGCGCAAGGAGTTTCGTGAGGATCTCTACTATCGCCTCAATGTTTTCCCCATTCATATTCCACCACTGCGCGAGAGACGGGAGGATATTCCACTCTTACTCGAGTATTTTTTGCAACGTTTCAGTAAGGAATTCAATAAGTCAATGCGGGGCTTCAGTCGTGATGCCCTTGATCTTGTCATGCGTTATCATTGGCCTGGAAATGTTCGGGAACTGCGCAACGTGGTTGAACGAATCTGTATTATGCACAATGTTGAAACGATTATGCCAACCCACCTGCCGCGTGAAATATGGGGTGAGTCGCCACAGAGCGAAATGCCATTTAATTATGAAATTCCGCCAGAAGGGATTGTGCTGGATGATGTTGTTGGGCAAGTCGAAAAAGAGTTGGTTGAAAAAGCCTTCCGTATTACAGGTGGAAATGTAGCTAAAACTGCTCGGATATTGAATGTGCCGCGTGGAACCCTCCGCTATAAGCTGGAAAAATATCAGTTAAGCGGTGACTGACTTTCTGGAATTTTGTCTGATTTATAGTCACAGTTTGATTTTTGATTATTAATGCATGGAAGTGCCCTCTGATATGAATGGATCTAACATGAAAAAATATTTTATTGCCTTTTGTCTCTCTGGATTGTGTCTTTTTCTCACTCTTGGTCAAGCCGTTTATGCTGATGACAATGCTGACTATTCTCTGTGGCTGGAAAACTTCAGGGAGGAGGCACAGCACTCCGGGATTAAAGCCGAAATACTGAAAACTGCCCTGTCTCAGGTTAAACCTCTCGACTGGATTATCAAACTGGATAGGGCTCAACCGGAGTTCACAAAAACTCTCGATGAATATCTGGCTGGGGCAGTGACTTCAAGACGGGTCAAAGAAGGGCAGCGATTATTATCTGAGAATTCGGATATATTAGCCCAAGTTGCAAAGGAATATCAGGTTCAGCCTCGGTTCTTAATGGCCCTGTGGGGGATTGAAACCAATTTTGGGCTGCACACCGGCAAAGTCCCCGTCATAGGTGCGTTGGTCACCCTTGCGTATGATGGTCGACGTAGCGATTTTTTTCGATCTGAGTTGTTAGCCGCACTTAAAATTCTTGATCAGGGGCATATAACATATGATCAGATGAAAGGCTCCTGGGCGGGAGCTATGGGGCAGGTACAATTTATGCCATCAACTTTTTCGAACTTTGCAGTTGATGGGAACGGGGATGCACGTATCGATCTGTGGAACACTCGTGAAGATTATCTGTCTTCCGCCGCTAATTATCTTGTCAAATCGGGTTGGGATCACAAATACACCTGGGGGCGTGAGGTCAATTTGCCGAAACATCTGGCGGCGGATGACTTTGGCTTAGAACAGCAGCGTTCTTTATCCGAATGGCAGAAACTCGGGGTGCGGACAATCGGCGATAAGGATTTACCCAAAATCGAGATTACGGCTTCTTTGATTCAACCAGACGGTCCAGGGGGGAGGGCGTTTTTAGTTTATGCAAACTATCGCGTTCTGATGAAATGGAATAGGGCTCACCGTTTTGCCATTGCTGTTGGCTCACTGGCTGACCAGATTGGTGGTCGCAAGTCCCAGTAATTATCTGCTTGTTTGCGGGGACAGAATAATTTTCCTAAGAAGACGAAAATTATTCTGTCCCCAGGCTAATCGAAAATAAAATCTTCTTCCAGATTGAACTGAGCTAAGTAGCTTGCCGTTCAGAGATTACCCGACCTCAGCCAATGATCGCTCTAAAATATCAAGTCCTTCTTCAAGTTGCTCATCTGGGATGGTCAACGGTGCCAACAAGCGCACGGTGTTCCCATAAATACCACAGGAGAGCAAGATCAAACCATTTTCCAGCGCTTTGGCGGTCAGCTGTTTGACTTTGTCGGCATCGGGACTGTGTCCACCTCGCTCCTTGACCAATTCAAAGGCGACCATTGCTCCCAGGCCACGAATATCACCAATAGCTGCCGTGTCACTCCGTTCTTTCATCTGCTGAATCCGCTCAATCATCCGTGCACCGATTCGGTTGCTGCGGGCGCAGAGTTGCTCTTCTTCGATAATATCAAGGACTGCATGTGCTGCCGCGCAGCCGATCGGGCTACCACCGTAGGTTCCACCTAAGCCACCAGGCTCCGGAGAGTCCATGATCTCTGCCTTGCCAATCACCCCGGAAAGTGGAAAACCGCCGGCTAGTGATTTGGCGATAGTCATCAGGTCCGGTTCGATTTCTGCGTATTCGCAGGCAAAGAGTTTTCCGGTGCGTGCGAACCCTGATTGCACTTCGTCACAGATCAACAAAATGCCATGTTTGTCACAGAGGGCACGCAACGCTTGCAAGAATTCTTTTGAGGCGATGTAGAAACCACCTTCGCCCTGCACCGGCTCAATAATAATCGCAGCTACCTGCTCAGGTTCGACATCGGCTTTAAATAGCTTTTCCAGCGCTGCGAGACTGTCGGCCTCGCTGATTCCGTGGTGTTCGATAGGGAATGGCACATGATAAATTTCGGCCGGAAAGGGTCCGAACCCGGTTTTATAGGGTGCCACTTTGCCAGTCAGTCCCATGGTCAAGAGTGAGCGACCATGAAACGCACCGACAAAAGAAACAATGGCAGACCGTTTGGTGTGATAGCGGGCAATTTTGACCGCATTTTCAACGGCCTCTGCACCTGTGGTCATGAAGATGGTTTTGGCTTTTTTGATTGGAGCCAACTTATTGAACCGCTCTGCCAGGGCAACATAACTTTCGTAAGGTACGACCTGAAAAGCGGTGTGGACAAACGCCTCATTCTGCTTTGTAGCAGCAGCCATAATCTTCGGATGGCGATGTCCAGTGTTGCAAACTGAGATGCCAGCAGCAAAATCGAGATAACGGTTACCCTCAACATCCCAGACTTCTGCATTTTCAGCTTTTTCGACAAACACTGCTGTTGCCGATGCAACCCCGCGAGGAATGGCGGCATTGCGACGGGCAAGTAGTTCGAGATTGGACATGTTGTTTCCCTTTCGCGTAACGATATGTTTAAAGACCCAAAAAGGCCTTTTTGATATGGGGATCGCCCATCAACTCAGCGCTGGTTCCCTCCAGCACCACCTGCCCCTGCTCCATAACGTAGGCTCGGTCACTAATTGCGAGAGAATTAACCACGTCTTGTTCAACTAGCACGATGGTGGTTCCATGTTCATCAGTAATCTTTTTAATTGCCGCAAAGATATCTTTCTTCAATACTGGAGCCAGACCCAGTGAGGGTTCATCCAGCATCAGAATTCTGGGCTCGGCCATCATGCCGCGACCGATGGCAACCATCTGTTGTTCACCACCACTCAAGGTTCCGGCAAGCTGCTTCCCCCGTTCCTGCAGGCGTGGAAAGAGCTGATGCACCGCCTGTAGATTTTTCTCAAAATTTGGCTCGGCTCGTTTGCTATAGGCACCCATTTCGAGGTTTTCATATACAGTCATCAGCGAAAAAAGTCTCCGCCCCTCGGGAATATGGATCAACGCCTGCTCGACAATTTCATCGGGGCTCATCCCGCTGATGGTTTCACCGGCAAATTGGATCGATCCGGCACTGGGAACAATCAACCCGGAGATGGTCTTCAGCAGGGTTGATTTTCCCGCCCCATTGGCGCCGATAATACTGACAACCTCCCCTTCCTTGACCTGCAAGGAGATATCCAGAAGAACCTGAATTTCGCCGTAGCCCGCGCTGATTTTATCAATGTTGAGTAGCGACATATTCATCTCCCAGATAAGCCTTGATAACTTCTTCGTCCGAGACCACGTCATGCGGGTCGCCTTCGGCAATTTTTTTGCCGAAACTTATGACATAGATCTTTTCGGAGAGATTCATGATCGCCTGCATGATGTGTTCGACGATAACGATGGTGACTCCGGTTTCGTTGATCTTGCGGATGATTGGCAACATTTCGGTGACTTCCTGAGGGCGTAAGCCGGCCATGACTTCATCCAGCAGCAGTAGTTTCGGTTCGGTCGCCAAGGCTCTGGCCAGTTCTAGTTTTTTCCGTTCCGGCAAGGTCAGACTCTGGGAAACGACATCTCTCTTGTTGTAGAGATCAAGAAATTTGAGCACCTCGATCGCCTTGGTTTCCGCTTCGTGCAGATGTTGGGTGGTGGCAAAAGCCCCGACCACGGTATTGTAGAGCACGGTCTTGGTGGCAAAAGGTTTAACCACCTGAAAAGTACGGGTCACCCCAGCCTGACATATCTGATAAGGCTTCTTTCCGGCTACTTCCTGGCCGTCGAAGAGAATACTTCCCGAACTTGGCGGCAATGCCCCGGCAATACAATTGAACAGGGTGGTTTTACCCGCGCCGTTCGGGCCGATAACCCCAACGATCTGCCCCTCTTCGACACTCATACTGACATCGTTAACCGCAATCAAACCGCTGAATCTCTTTGTGACATTTTTTACTTCCAGCAAAGCCATAAAATTACTCCTGTCTGGCTGATGGATTTGAAGGATCGTCCGCTTTTCCCCGAGCAGGCTTGTGAATAAACCGATCAATCAATTTTTTGATCGGTTCGACCAGCCCCTTAGGGTAGTAGCGCATCACGACAATCAAGATCAAACCGAAAATAACCAGATGTAACCCAGGTAGTGAGGCACCGAGATAGATCCGCGTCAGTTCGCTCACTGGCCGCAGCAGCAGCGCACCCAGCACAGGGCCGAGGATAGTTCCCCGCCCGCCGATCAGAGCAATAAAAGCAATTTCGAAAGAGAGATCTAGACCCATAATCGATTTCGGGTAGAAATAGAGCATCAGCTGCGCATAAAAAGTGCCGCCCAGTGCGGCCAGAAAACAACTAATAGCCATGGCTATTAACTTGTAGCGAGAAACCTTGATCCCTAACGCTTCGGCCGCCTCCGGCTCCTCACCCCCAGCCGCCAGATAATAACCAACCTTAGAGTTCATCATAAAATAGGTGAGCAGCAGAACCACCAGTAACATGATTAGAATGATGTAGTAGTAAGTTGCCTTACTGCCAAATTGAAAGGTCCAGAAAGAACTTTCCATCAGCGGCAACGAAATTCCACTTGGGCCGTTGATCTTGAACGGTCCGACCTGCTTGACGTTTTCAAATAGCACCCGCATCCCTTCGCCGACGGCGATGGTCGCCAAGGCAAAGTAGGCACCGCGCAGTTTAAGGGTCGGCAGACCAATAATCACTCCTACCAGCGACGCCAGCAAACCACCGACAATCATCCCGAACCAGGGGCTAATGCCGAAGGTCTGGAAAAGCACCGTCGAAGTGTAGGCACCAATGCCGATAAATGCTGAATGTCCCAATGGTAACACCCCGGCAAAACCGCCGACAAAGTTCCAGGTCGAAGTAAAGTAGGCGTAAAGGACAATCAGGATAATAATTTGCATCAACGACGGACTGGTGACTATGAGTGGTAGTATAAATAAGGCGCCGAGCAGCAGCGCACTAATCAGCAAAATAATAGGTTTTTGGTTTAACAACTGCTTCATTGTCGTTCTCTCCCGTTCCGGGTTAAGGGCTGATTCAGGTTAAAAGTCCTGTTTCATCCCAAACAATCCGGATGGCTTGACTAGTAAAACAAACAGAAAAACCCCATAAAGAAGTAGTTCTGTCCAGGTTGATGCCATAAACTGTGCACCGACATTCTCAATGATACCGACAATAATCCCGCCGATAATAGCCCCCGGAATACTGCCGAGGCCCCCAAGAACCACGATGATAAAAGCTTTGATGTCAAAGGGAACGCCAACGGTGGGATAGACATAGTAGAAAGGGATCAGCACACATGCGGCCATGCCACAACAAGCGCAGCCCATACCGAAAGCAATATTGTAAATTTTTGATTGCTTGATACCCATCAACGAGGCTGCTTCACGGTCGAGGCTGGTAGCCCGAATCGCCTTGCCCATTTTTGAATGTTTCAGAAACCAGTAGAGATAGATGGCACAGAGAATCGTAATTCCTGCGCCGATAATCTTCGGCAATAAAAAATACATGTCATAAAACTCAAAGATCTTACCAGTCACTGAAGTCTTGACGACCCGGTATTCTGCACCAAAAAACAACAACGAGAGGTTATCGAGCACATACCAGATACCGGTGGTAACAATAATAACAGTGATCGGCTCGCGGACATCTTTCTCCGCTTCAAATATTGGCCTGATGATCCAGCTCTGCATGAAGTAGCCAAAATAAAACAAAAATGGCACCACAACCGGAATAGCCAGATAAGGATTCAGCCCGGTCAATTTGACAAACCAGTAGGCAGAAAACATACCGACCATAAGAATTGACCCATGGGCAAAGTTGATAACCTTCATGACCCCAAAAATCAGGGTCAATCCGACTGCCGTTAGACCATAAATAGAACCCATCAGCACACCGTTGATTAATGCCTCGATAATGCCTAACATTTAAACTCCTTGCTGCAGCAAAAATCGCCCAAGAGCTCAGGGCGACTATCGCTGACAAGCTTCCACATAGAAAACCAACTAATGCGGGACAAAAGGTCACCCTTTCGTCCCGCAGCTTTAACAATACTTACTTCTTTGGCTGGGGAAAAACTGGTGTATAACCAGCTCTGCGGACATTTTTAGGCCAAACGGTAATACGATCCATACCGTCGCCTTTGCTGTTTGTTCGAGTTTGAACAATAACTAAACTGGCATTTTTGTTCTGTCCAGTCTCATCAAAGTCGACACAATCATAAGCCAATAGACCTACCATACCACCGCAAACTTTGATCTCAGACAGTGTCTTACGCAGAGCAGCAGGATCAGTTGAACCCGTTTGCTCCAGAGCCTCTTTGATGACATACATAGCAGCATAGGCATCAACCGATTCACCGTTCATGTTGTTACCATAGAGCTTCTTGTACTTGTCGTTGGTCTCTTTGAGGCCAGGACGGTTGAGGTCGGTTTCCCACTCAACAATATCAAACAGATACTCGGCATTTTTACCGGCGGCTTTGAGGAAGGAAGGATCGGCATGACCGCCTCCGCTGGAGATGATCGCTTTCACATTGACGCGCATTTCAGCCATGGTGTTGGTCAACAGGATCGCATCAGCAGCGTTCGAGGTCATAAAGACGACGTCGGGCTTGGCGCGCTTCAGTTTAATAACCACAGGGGTCAAATCACTAGTGGTACTGGGATAAGGCTCATCAAGAACCACTTCATAGCCGGCCTGCTCAGCAAGGGTCTTCCATTTTTCGGCAAAACCAGTTCCCCAATCGCCGTTTTCGTAGACGAAGGCGACCTTTTTAACTTCGACGCCAAACTCCTGCTGCATATCTTTTAAGAACTGAAATTGATCCTTGGCCCACCAGCCATCTTTGGCAGCTATACGGAAGACATTTTTAAAGCCACGCTCGGTGATGGTGTCACGCACCGAAACCGGAACGATAAAGGGGATACCATAGCGTTCAGCAACTTGGGTGGTCGGATAGGTCACTGCGGAGTTCCAGCAACCGGTTAACATGTGAACCTTTTCGCTATTGATCATCCGTTCAGCTTCGGTTACCCCGGTGGTCGGATCACTTTTACTATCGGAAAACAGAAGCTCCAACTTTGCGCCACCCAACGACATGATTCCGCCAGCGTTGTTGATCTCCTCCAGCGCCATCTCCCGCGCTTGCTTTCCCTGAATACCAACCGATGCAGATGGTCCAGATAGCGGGATAATATTACCAATTTTGACCGTTTCGGCGGCCTGAACAGTTCCAACGGTCATTGCTAAGGCAACCATCGGCACAATCAGATTCTTGAACAATTTCATACGTCACTCCTTCTCATTGATTGTCCGCGCAGCACGCGGAAACATAGACTCGGTCGCTGAGACACATCTTCAGCGCCGACGCAAAAAAAATGAATATTTCGCTAATGATAGATAGCAACGGTTATGCCAGAGAATATTTAAGGAATTTTTATATAGGAAGAAGGTGGTTTATACAGGTTTTTTTAGATTTATCTGCCGACCCAATCAACTTGCTTCGGATTGATGTCAACCAAAAACGTCAACCAATGTTGACGTTAACTCCACTTATTGACGTAAATCAGTTGTTTGATTTATCCGACCTGCCTTTATTATTGATCCGTTTATTTAATGCCTGTTTTGATATCCCTAACAATTTTGCCGCCTGGCTTTGGTTTTGATTCGTCTCAGTCAAGGCTGATTCTATGGTGAATTGTGTTATCTCTTCTAACGTTGGGAAGTGTTCAAAAAAAGTCTCTAAGTTACATTTATTATCAGGATCTACAGTCCTTGTAGCCTTAACCGAACCAAGTCGCTCAGCCAGATTGTGATAAGAAATCTGTTTTGAATCACAGCGCGCCACGGCATCAAATATATAGGTTTTAAGTTCACGGATATTTCCATAAAAGGGAAAGTCCAATAATAACTCTAGAGAACGCCCCCCGATATCAGGCTTTTCCTTGCCCATACTTGCCGCAGCTTCAGTCATTAAAAGATCAACCAATAAAGGAATATCTTCGCGCCGCTCTCTTAACGGTGGGACCTTGATCAGATGGGTGCTCAAGCGATAGTACAGATCTCTGCGAAATCCCCCATTTTTTTCAACCAAAGAGTGATGTGATTTGTTTGTTGCCGCAATAATCCTGGCTTCACTTTTTTTGGGCTGGTCTGACCCTAATGGATAATAAATCCCTTCCTGGAGCAATCGCAGTAATTTGACTTGCGAACCCTCATTTAAATCCCCGATTTCATCCAGAAATAAAGTTCCATTTCGCGCCGTTTCAACCAATCCTGAACGCGGCTTTTCCGCACTAGAGTAGGCCCCCTTTTCATGCCCAAAAAGGGTATCTGAAAAAAGGGTGTCATCCAAACCAGAGGCATCAATCGGGATAAATTCACCCGATAACTGACTTGTTTCGTGAACCGCCTTTGCTATTAATTCCTTGCCAACGCCCGTTTCTCCTAAAATCAACAGGGGTTGTCTGCTCTGGGAAATCGCTTGAATATAATGAAATATTGATTCCATCAAGGAGCTTTTAGTCATAATATTTCTAAAACACGCATCGGTGGACAACTGCTTTTGAAAAGAAATCCCCTTGAGGGAGAGAACCTCACTGCGCAATGTATTTATTTCATGGGCGGTTCTCAAAGCTGATCCAAAGGTGCTCAAATTAATGGGTTTCACCAGATAATCGTGAGCTCCCAGTTTAAGGCACTCTACGGCCGTTTCAATATCTGAATTCGCAGTACAGACAATAACGGGGATTTGTGGAAATTTTAATTTAATTAGCCGCAAAACATCCTGACCCGAGATATGCGGCATATTGAGATCCAAAAAAACAATTGGAGAGTCATTTTTTTCAAGGGTGGCCAAGACCTCACGGCTATCGCTAATTGCGGTTATTCTGTGAACCCCCATTGATTCCAATAAAAATTCGTACGCTTCCAGCTCTGGTACTTCATCATCAACCAGAACGACATGTGGATCCTGCAAACTCAAATCAAGCATTTTTCTTCCTACAACGATGAATGAGGTAATTGAATAATAAAAGAAGAACCAACTTCGGTATTTTCAGCCAACAGCTTCCCCTTCATTTCTTTTTCCACTATCACCTTGGCCATATAAAGCCCTAATCCGGTTCCGGATGAGGTCCCTTTCGTGGTGAAATATGGATCAAAAATTTTGGGCAACAAATGCACCGGAATCCCCCCACCATTATCTTTTACACAAACCTCAACCAACTGGTCGTGGGCCGCAATATCAATATCTATAAAACGGTGGCACACCCCTTTTGGCTGCTGCGGTTTTCCCTTAATAGAATCCTTGGCGTTATCCAGAATATTGACGAGAACATGAACAAACTCACTTTGATAGCCATCGACAACCAACTCCGTATCACCATTAGACTGATTAACAGAAAGGACAATTTCATTGTGTTCTAAGTGCGGATCCAGCAACTTGACGGCACTGCGCACAGCAGCAATAATATCAAATGGGTTTTTTTGCTTGGAAGGTCTAAAAAAATGTCGAAAATCATCAATCGTTTTTGACATAAACTGAATCTGGGCATCAGCGCCAGAGACCATTTTTTCGATATATTCTTTTGAAATAAGATTATTGAAATAGGCAGACTGGATACTTGCGACATAAGTTGAAAGGGTGTTGAGTGGCTGCCGCCATTGGTGGGCAATGGCACCAAGCATCTCCCCCATTGCTGCCATTTTTTGAGCCTGCCGAAGCTGCTCTTCGGCATTCACCCTCTTTGAGATATCCCTGATACTGTAGAGGGTTAATTCCTCCTCATTGAGGTGAAGAACCTTCAGGCCAACTTCCGAAGGGAACTCCGTTCCATCCAGTCGACTAAATGTCCAGACAAGAAATTGCTCGTCCCCGGCTTCAGAATTTTCGATGACAGATCTGAGCTTGTGGACGCTTTCAATGCCATCGGGTTGATACTCAGGCGATAGATCGAGAACACTCCTGCCGAGAACTTCATAACGCCCTCCACCAAACATCCCTTCCGCCCGTTCATTACATTCGACCAAATAGAACTTTTTGCACAAAATAATTGCATCATTAGCAACATTAAACAAGGTTTGGTAATAAGCTTCGACCTCTTTTCGTTTGTTGATGTTCCATTTCAGATCTTCATTGATTCCCGATATCTCTTCGCGCTGTTTGTCGACAGTGGTTTTAAATTTTCGGCTGAATATCAGCAAGACAAGAGCGCTACCACCGATGCCGAGTAACGTCACCGAAGCCAGCCCCCCGAGAACCAGGAGAACGACTTCAACCGCCGATAAAATAGTCGCTTTTTGCGTTAAAGCGTAAGCTTCTGTCAGTGGAACAATGGTACAGAGATACCAGTCGGTATTGGGAACCTTCTGGTAGGACAGAAGATAATCTTCATTCGCTATTTTATCTTGATAGGCAATGGTCCCATGCGGTAGCTCCTGGGCTTGCTCTGCTTTCCATTTTAAGTCAGGTTCAATTTCCTGCAGCCTTGTTTTCATGACGTAATCGTGATTAGGATGGACCAGGATCATGCCGTTTTCTTCAACAATGAAAGCATAACCAGTCTCACCAACTTTTACGTTGGCGATGTTCTCAACCAGGACATCCAATACGGTATCAGCGCTCAGAACCCCGATAAAATCGTCATGTTTTTTTAATGGTGTCACCAAGGCAATGACCAGTTCCATGGTTGTCAGATCGATATACGGTTTTGTGACCGCTGTTTGACCCACCTCTATAGCTCTTAGATACCAGGGACGGATGCGGGTATCATAGGTTTCCGGAGGCACCCAATCTGCGCCATCAATGATTTTCCCGTCAGGCAACCCAATATAAACATCACTGAAGTGTCCTGCTTTCATGGCCATTTTTAACGGGCGCAATGTTTCAGGATTATTGCCGATATTCTCATAATCAATCGAATCAGCCGTTGCATTCAATATTTTCATCTGTTGATTAAGCCAAGTTTCGATTGTTTTAGCGGTATCAACGGTAAGAACGTGGAGGTGGTCATAAATTGTTTTTTCAACTAAGGAAGAAGTGCTTCGATAGGTGATGCCAACTGCGGTCAAAATTATTATAGAAAAAATAGCCATCCATATTAATGTATTTTTGAGTTTAAAATTCATTTGCCCTTTTACTCTGGTTTTAATATTTAATCAGGACTGTTCGGTTATGTTCATGACCTTAAATAACCCAAAAAAAATAATTATAATAAGCCATTAGAGTTGTTTTTGTTTGATAATTGAGCCTATTGCAAAAGGCTCCTATGCTAATTTTTAATAAATCAGGATGTGCTGCTGGATCTGTCGTTTGAAAATTCATGGGGGTATTTTTGAGATCGGTCCTAGCCTCCTTCAAGCAGGGGAAGTAACATCAGTGTATCACCACTCTGCAGGATGTCTTCAGCCTTGGCATGGATACCATTAATCAGAACAATACCCAACAGTTGAATGGGAATCTGCAGATCGTCAATAACTCTCTGGGCACTGCTGCCATCGGGGTATTCACACATCTCTTTTTTGAATCGATCAATGCGAAATATTCCGTGCAGGCTGACTGTGATCTGCATGAGAGTTCCTCCAGTTATGTAATCAGGTTTGGTGAAGCCTACACTAGCAATATAATCGTTGTCTAAGATTAATTGAATGAGTATGGTATCGAGGTCAGTAGAATAACTTGTCAGGCTATAACAACACATGAACGACATCGTGATATTTGATGGCATATGCAGTCTATGCACACACTCTGTACGGTTCATTTTGAACCATGAAGCCGACCAATCCATTCGTTTTGCCCCGGTCCAATCCCTTGCCGGGAAAAGGCTGATGCGTGACTATGGGTTTGATCCAGACGACGCGAAGACTCTCGTATTTCTATCGGCAGGAAAGTTATATTCGAAGTCAGACGCAGTGATACAGGTGTCTAAGTCATTGCGTTGGCCCTGGAAAATGCTTGGCGCGGTCAAGATTATTCCGCGCCCAGTCAGAGACTGGGTGTATGACCTGATCGCACGTCATCGGTATCGTTGGTTCGGCCGCTATGAGACTTGCATTTCACCAAGCCCCAATCTCAAAGCTCGGTTCATCGAGGACTAGCGCAAATGCAACTGAACACGTCGTTGCAGTCGCCGCCGATGAGAGGCGCGGCTGGCTTGGAACGTTAGTCCTCTTAAAATCAGAGACTGCAGGAGGCAGTATGTACAACGAAGTCCTTTCATTCTGGTTTGAAGAAATTGAAGCAAAGATGTGGTGGGTTGCTGATCCAAGCTTCGACCGCCAGATCAAGGCGCGCTTTCACCATATTCTTACTCAGGCAGCGCAAGGGGAGCTGTTCCCTTGGCGTAAGACACCAAAGGGTCGGCTTGCAGAAATCATTGTACTAGACCAGTTCTCACGTAATATTTTCCGTCATACTCCGGCAGCATTTGCACAAGATCCTATGGCTTTGGTTTTGGCTCAAGAAGCTGTTGGCGCCGGGGTTCAAGAGTCGCTCTCGGCACCGGAGTGTGGGTTCCTCTTAATGCCATTCATGCACAGTGAGTCCAGGCAGATCCACGTGGTGGCAGAGAAACTTTATCGCGAGCTGGCTCCACCGCACAGCTATCAATTTGAACTGAAACATAAAGTCATCATTGACCGCTTCGGACGCTATCCCCACCGAAATAAGATTCTCGGCCGCACCTCTAGCGCTGAAGAAATCGAGTTTCTGACGCAACCTGGGTCAAGTTTCTGAATAGAGGGTGTACAACAGGCTTGGCAAGGGCTAACCAATGGTTGGTTGATCCCTGGGTGGTTAGCGTGAAAGTGCCTATCCGCTTGAAACTGACGAGGTCCAGTTGGTTGGGCTTGATCCACTAAACGTTGAAAAATTTGGCGCAAACTGATGACCCAAAAAACATTCTGGCTCGACCCCTACAGCACACACCATAAGACGTATGTCGTCTCAGTGACTGGTGATGAAGTCACCCTCGACGCGACGATTTTCTTTGCATTCTCTGGGGGTCAAGAGAGTGACCACGGAACCATCGGAGGGTTCACCGTTTTGTCTGTCAGAAAAAATGGACGCAACATCGTTTATACCCTCCCTCAAGAACATGGACTGAGCTCTGGCCAGAAGGTGGAAATCGACATTGATTGGGTAAGGCGTTATCGTTTGATGCGACTGCACTTTGCTGCGGAACTTGTGTTGGAACTTGTTTACCGGGAGCTTGCTGGTGTCGAAAAAATTGGGGCGAACATTGCTTCTGACAAAGCACGGATCGATTTTATTTGGCCACAAAGTATTGCTCCTCTGTTAGCCAAATTTACTGATGATGCCAATGGCATCATCAATTCAAATCTGGAAATCCACACCGGCTTCGAAGATGAGACCAATGAGAGGCGATACTGGGAAATCGAAGGATTTTCACGCGTTGCATGTGGTGGAACCCACGTTCGGCGCACAGGCGAAATTGGCCCAATTCGATTGAAGCGGAACAATATTGGCAAGGGTAAAGAGAGGGTGGAGATCTTTCTCAGTGAGTGATTGGATCCTCCCCCTGCGAGTGTAAATTTCTCAGTACGAGGAAATTTATTCCAACAAATCAACAATCTTATTCGCCATGCCTATATAGCTGGCCGGTGTCATTTCAAGCAGCCGTTGTTTGTCCGCTGGCTTCAGATCCAACCCTTCCACAAAATCCCGAATCGTCTCTCGGTTGATCTTTTGTCCGCGAGTCAACTCTTTCAGTTTTTCATAGGGTTTTTCGATCCCCGCTTTACGCATTACTGTTTGAATCGGTTCGGCCATTACTTCCCAAGCATGATCGAGATCTTCCTGCAGATTCTTCTCATTCAGTTTCAGCTTACTCAAACCCTTCAGTGTGGATTTGTAAGCAATCATACTGTAACCAAAGCCGACGCCCATGTTGCGCAGGACGGTGGAGTCAGTCAGGTCACGTTGTAAACGCGAAATCGGTAGTTTGGTGGATAAATGGTGGAAGATGGCGTTAGCAAGACCGCAATTCCCCTCGGAGTTTTCAAAGTCAATCGGATTCACTTTGTGCGGCATGGTTGACGAGCCAACTTCGCCTTCAATAGTTTTCTGGCCGAAATAGCCCATCGAGATATAGGTCCAGATATCGCGGTTGAAGTCGAGGAGGATCGTGTTCCAGCGACCTATGGTATCAAACAACTCTGCCATGTAATCGTGTGGTTCAATTTGGGTGGTGAAGAGATTTTGTTTCAGCCCTAGTTCTGTTTCGATTACTTTTTTTGTGACTTCGATCCAGTCAACTTCGGGGTACGCAGAGAGGTGGGCGTTAAAATGTCCGACGGCCCCGTTGAGTTTTCCGAGCAGCTCAATAGCGACAATTTTATCACTTTGTTTCTGCAGGCGTTGTGCAAAAACGGCCAGTTCCTTACCGATAGTCGTCGGAGAAGCGGTTTGCCCGTGGGTGCGGGCGAGCATCGGAACCTCTTTGAATTCTCTGGCGAGGTTGATGAGTCCGGTCATGATTGCCTGCTGTTGCGGGACCAGGACCGTCAATCCATCTTTCAGCATTAATGCGTGTGACAGGTTGTTGATATCCTCGGAAGTGCAGGCAAAATGGATAAATTCAGAAATGTCTTCCAGGGTCGTGCCCGCAATCTGTTCCTTCAGATAGTATTCAACGGCTTTGACATCATGGTTGGTCACCATCTCAATTTTTTTAATTTTTTCAGCTTCAATAGGGGTGAAAGACAAGACCATTTGTCGCAATGTCTGTTCTTCTGTCCCGGTTAACGCGCGACATTCAGGGATTGCCGGTTCTTTACAAAGGGCAATCAGCCAGATGATTTCAACTTTGACTCGATTCTTGAGCAGGGCATATTCAGAAAAACATTTGCTTAATTCACTGACTTTGGCGGCATAGCGGCCATCAATCGGGCTGATTGCTGTAATCATTAAGTAGCTCCTTATCGTGCTGTTGAAATGGCACTATAGCTGTGGCTGATTGTCCTCGCAACCATTTATCATGCTTGTTGTTGAAAAAAATATAAGCGCTATAATCCTTATCAAGCCCCGTTCGTTTTGACTGGTAAATGCGTGACTTTGTCGCTAGCATGACGAAATTAATGGTCTTATGTTTTACTTAATTTCTGTGTAGCAAGAAACTATGAAAACAATTTCCGCAGAACTTGCCTATTTTTTGCGTGGTCGAGCCAAGCAGAATCTTAAAATACTGTGGTACTACAGTTTTTTTCTGATCTTGTTGGTTCTGGTCTATGCAACCCTGTTCCGCTATTTGATGCTCCATCTCGAAGGGCGGGAATACTCCTTTGTCGCTGGGGTCTACTGGGCGATCACCGTGATGACCACGCTCGGTTTCGGTGATATTACTTTCCATACCGATCTTGGTTACATATTTGCTGCTGTGGTGACGATTTCCGGGGTGGTGTTTCTCCTTATCATTCTGCCGTTCGGTTTGATCAGTCTGTTCCTAGCTCCCTGGATTGAACAACGGTTGCGCTATCGTCCCAGCTTCACTTTGCCAGCTGATACTTCCGATCATGTCTTGATTTTTGGTATTAATCCTACCGCTCGTGCGCTGATTCACAATCTTGAAAGCCTCTCAATCCCATTTGTTGCCATAACTGAAGACTATCAAGAATCATTGCGTCTGGAGGAGGAAGAGGGTATTCGCGTGGCTTGTGGTTCGGTAACCGATAAAAAGCTACTCTCAGGGCTTCGGGTTGCCTCGGCGCGCTATATTTTTGTCAATCTCAGTGACACCCAGAACGTCAATCTGTGCTTGACGATCCGAGCGATCTGTAAAACTCCGATTGCAGCAATTGTTAACGATTCAGAACACCTCGAACTTATGCACCTGGCTGGAGCTAACAAGGTGGTGCCATTGATGCGGATCATTGGTCGTTACCTTGGAATACGCTCGACGACACAAGGGGCTTTAGCTCATATTATTGATTCTTTTGGGCGGTTGAAAATTGCTGAAATCCCGGTTAATTGCACTCCTTTTTCGGGGCAGACCCTGGAGCAGACTGAAATTCGTCAAAAGACCGGACTGGCAGTGATTGGTGTTTTGGAGCGCGGGGTGTTTACCATCCCGTCGAAAGATACTGTTCTTTCTCCGTCATCTCTAGTGGTTTTGGCGGGAACCCGCGAGCAGTTAGCACGGTTGGAGAAGTTGACCGGGGAGCAGGCTGAAGATGATCTGATCTTTATTCTTGGCCATGGTAAAATCGGCTGCGCAGCAGCGAACTTTCTGGATCATATCCCCGTTCCTTATCTATTAATCGACCAGACCGAGAACCAAAATTGCGATCAACACATCTCGGTTATTGGTGATGCCACCAATTGTCAGTTGTTACGTAAATCTGGCATTGAACGGGCTAAGGGTTTGATTGTAACGACTAATGATGATAGTACCAATGTCTTCTTGACTTTAAGTAGCCGTCACTCTAACCCGCATATACGGATTGTTGCTCGAGCGAACACGGAAGAGAATGTTGCGCAACTTTATGCAGCTGGAGCCGATTTTGTTGTTTCTAATGCCTCGGTTGGTGCGAATATCCTGACCAATATATTGGAATCGAAAGAGTCAATTTTTCTTACCGAAGGGCTGACGATCTTCCGTCGCCCGTTGCCACAAAGCTTGGTTGGTAAAACTATTGAGGAATCGCGGATTAGACCATTGACGGGTTGCTCTGTTGTTGCTCTTGAAATGATAGGATCGAACCCGCTCCCTTCTCCACCGCCGGATACAATGTTGGCGAGTGGGATGAAATTGGTTCTGATCGGCAGCCCCCACCAGGAAGAAGGGTTTATCCAGCAGTTTGATAATAAACGAGGAGCGAATTGATGAGTGTTGAAGGGAAGACGATTTCCTTAGTCCTTGGTAGCGGTGGCGCGAGAGGTCTGGCACATATTGGCGTGATTCAAGTCCTGGAAGAGCGGGGCTACGCTATCCGTTCTATCTCTGGTTCATCGATGGGGGCTTTGGTCGGCGGAATTTACGCAGCTGGAAAACTGGATATTTACACCGAGTGGGTTTGTGCTCTCGATCGTTTCGATGTGCTGCGCTTACTCGATGTCTCTTTCAGCGGTGCTGCAATTTTCAAAGGCGAGCGGGTTATCAATACGCTGCGGAAACTCATCGGTGAGCAGAATATTGAAGATCTCCCGATCTCTTTTACCGCCGTTGCGACAGATATCGAGGAAAGTAAGGAGGTCTGGCTTTCCACTGGGCTACTGTGCGACGCTATCCGGGCATCGATTGCTTTTCCAACGGTTTTTTCCGCTGTTCCCTACAAGGGGAAAACTCTGGTAGATGGCGGTTTATTGAATCCCGTTCCAATTGCCCCAACGATACGAGATTTGACCGATATGACGATTGCTGTCAGCTTGAGCGGTAACGCAAGGATCATCGCAGAAGATATGCCGAGTGTGGATAACCTTTCGGATAAGCGCAACAAATATCATCAAAAAATCATCAGCTTTATTGACAGTTTACAGCGCAAAGATAATGGCAAAAAAGAAGAAGACGCTGGTTTTTTTGATATTATTTCAAAGAGTCTGGATGTTATGCAGTCGACAATCGCTAATTTTAAACTGGCTTCCTATCGGCCCGATATCTTGATTGAAATACCCAAAGATGTTTGTACCATTTATGAATTTGAACGAGCCAAAGAGTTAATTGAAATCGGTCGTCGAGAAGCAACTGCCAGACTGGATGAATTCGACCGTTCTGCTTAACAGCTTTAACTCGTTAGTTTTGCTTAAACCAACAACTGATTCGCCAGTTTTAGCAACATGGGATTGATCAAACGAATTCCTGATAACGTGACGGTCTCCAAATCGGTCAGAATAATATCAGCTCCTTTCAGGCCGACCATCATTCCACCATTCTCATTGATCAGGTTTTCGACTGCGGCCTGGCCAAATCGTGCTCCAAGCAGGCGGTCAGAGACCGAGGGTGAACCCCCTCGTTGATAATGGCCAAGCACAATGATCCTTGTCTCAAAGCCGATCCGATCCTTAATCTGATTAGCGATATCCTCTGCTTTGCCAGCCCCTTCCGCAACCATGATAATCGAGTTACTGCGACCTTCCTGAAAGCGTCTGCGCAGGTCGTCACAGATATGGTCGAGATTGTACGGTTCTTCGGGGATTAAGCTGTGTTCTGCTCCGGCAGCAATCGTTGCGGCGACAGTCAGGTAGCCACAATTCCTCCCCATAATTTCAACCACAAAGGCACGATCATGGGAAGACGCAGTATCCTTCAGGTTGTCCACGGCACGAACAATATTATTCAATGCGGTGTCAACACCAAGTGAAACATCGGTAAAGGGAATATCGTTATCAATTGATCCTGGAATTCCAATGACCGGGATCCCTTGTCGGTGGATGGCATAGCCTCCCTTAAGGGAGCCATCTCCTCCAATAACGATTAAGCCTTCTACCCCCATTCCTTTTAAGTTTTCGCTGGCTAGACGCAACCCAGATTCGGTACGCATTTCTTTACAGCGCGCACTCTGAAGAATAGTTCCACCGCGTTGTAGAATATTACTGACTGATCTGGTGTTCATACTTTCATACAGACGGTCAATCAAACCCTGAAAGCCTTTCTGGATACCAATAACTTCCAGACCAGATGCCAAGCCGGCACGGACAACAGCGCGAAGTGTTGCATTCATTCCAGAGCAGTCTCCGCCACTGGTCAAAACAGCAATACGTTTCATATAAAATAACCTTTCTAAAAATAGGTAAGATTTATTTTCACTCCGGGTAGCTTCGCTGCCGGATAATGGGATATTATAACCTTATATGTAGAATTAATCATTTTTTTAGAGGAATCCTTATGTATCGTATCTATATCACAATCTCATTCATTTTATTTTTGATTTCTCCGGGGCTGGTCCTTGCCCAGACCTTGGTTGATAAGGTGCAGGAACATCGCTTAGAAAATGGCACAACAGTGCTTCTGGTAGAGCGACATGATTCTCCTACAGTTGCTGCTTATATCAGTTTCCGGGTGGGGGGAGCGAACGAAACCAGCCAAGAGCGTGGCGTTGCTCATCTATTGGAGCACATGCTGTTTAAGGGAACCAAAACCCTGGGAACGAAAGATTATGTGGCTGAGGAAAAACTGCTGCAGAAAATAAAAACGGTCGGTCAACAGATAGATTCCATAAAAAATCGTTCGGACGCTGATCCCCAACAACTGCTGGAATATCGTGATCAACTTGCTGCTTTGCAGAAAGAGCATCGGAAATTGGTGATTAAAGATGAGTTTTCTAAAATTTATGCGGAACATGGTGGGGTTGGATACAATGCCTATACCGGTAAGGACTCAACTACTTATTTGATTAACTTGCCCGCCAATAAGCTGGAACTTTGGGCGTCAATAGAGTCTGATCGACTGCAGAATGCCGTTTTCCGTGAATTTTACACCGAACGTGATGTGGTCCACGAAGAAAGGAAACGTTCCTATGAAAGCAGTCCTGGCGGTTTGATGTATGAAACGCTGTTGGCGACTGCGTACAAGGTTCACCCTTATCGAGCTCCGGTCATCGGTTGGAACTCAGATATTGAAAATCTTGATCCTGATCGGATTCGTGATTTTTTTGACAAATATTATACCCCCGTAAATATGGTGATTACCCTGGTTGGTGACTTTGAGAGCCAGGCCACGTTGCAAATGGTTGATCGTTATTTTGGAAAATTGAAGCCGGGGATTCCGGTTCCGATCGTTACCGACAAAGAGCCTGAACAGCAAGGGGAGCGGCGTGCTTATATCAATTTTGCTGCTGAGCAGCAGTTGATGATCGCATTCCATAAGCCGACCATGCCGAACCGAGACGATTATGTTTTTGATATTGTGATGCAGGTTTTAAGTGAGGGAAGAACTTCGCGACTTTATAAAGCTTTGGTTGTTGAGAAACAATTGGTGACAGATGTGGGTGTTTTTGGCGCTCCGGGTTCTCGTTACAATAATCTGATGGTTCTAAGTTTGACGCCACGTTACAGCTGTTCTTGTACCGATGTGGAAGATGCTGTTTATGAAGAATTAGAGCGCTTAAAAGTGGAACCGCTTAGCCTTGCAGACCTTGATGTTGCGCGTAAGCAGATTATGACATCAATTTTGCGTGGTTTAAGGGGAAACAGTGGTCTGGCAAGGATGTTAACCTCCTACCAGACACTCGGCGATTGGCGTTATCTAGTTGATTATGAAAAACATCTCAATTCGATCACTGCTGAAGATATTATGGCTGTTGCAAAACGCTATTTACATGCTGACAACCGGACTGTCGTGACCTTGCTCCGAGGGGAGCAGGGATAATGCGCTATTTTTTCTATTTCATCGTTGTTACTCTCCTTTTTGGATGCGGGTCTAATTTTCTTAATCAGCAGGTTCGTCCAGACGATTTGAGTTTTCCGCCGTTAGAATTCAGTTTCCCTGAGGTCGCTCAACAACAGTTGGACAATGGGATGAAACTCTATCTGAAAGAAGATAATGAGTTGCCACTGATTGAATTAACCCTGCTGGTTGAAGGTGGTAGCATTTATGATCCATTAGATAAAACCGGTTTGTCACAGTTTTTTTGCCAGTCATTGTCAACCGGTGGTACGGAGAATTTGACCCCGACACAACTGGAAACCGAACTGGAGGCCATGGCCGCAATCTTGACGGTTTCCAGCTCTTCATACGGTTATGAAATAAATCTATCCTTAAACCAGGAAGATTTAGAGCGCGGCATAGAGATTTTAGCAGATTTGCTGCGGCGGCCACGGTTTGACGCTGAACGGATGGAGCTGGTTAGGACCGAGATGTTGGAGAACATTCATCGCAAAAATGATGATCCGGGTTCAATTGCTGGCCGCCTTTTGTCTGCCGCTGTTTATCCCGGTCATCCATTTGGCGCCTATCCGACTGCAGAAGTGGTCTCTGGATTCACCCGTGACGATCTGCTGGAAGTACATCGGCGCTATTTCCAGCCACAAAACTTCTGGTTGGCCGCTTCAGGTGATATCCAACTGAAGCAACTGATTCCGCTGCTCGAACAAGAAATCGGAGATTGGCACTCATCTGAGAATATGCTTCGTGAGTTGTCACTGCTGCCACTGGCACCATCGGGACGGATTCTCTTAGTCGACAAGGATATCCCGCAAACGACTATTTTGATGGGTCATCCAGGGGTCAATAAAGATAACCCTGATGTGTCAGCATTGCAGGTTGCAAATTATATTTTAGGTGGTGGTGGTTTTAACTCGCGAATGATGCGGGAAGTACGTTCTAATCGTGGGCTGGCATACTCAGTCTATTCCTATTTTAAGGTTGGCCGCCAGCTAGAGGAAATGTTTATTGCCGGCAGCGAAACAAAATGTGGGTCTACGGTTGAGGTTGTCGCTCTGATGCAACAGCTAATCCAGCAAATGCGTGATGAGCCTATATCGGCTGCTGAGCTCGATCTGGCTAAGAAAAGCCTGATTAACTCATTTGTTTTTGCTTTTTCTAACAGTCATTCAGTTGTCAGTCGCAAGGTGCGTCTCGATTTTTATGGCTATCCTGGCGATTATCTGGAAACCTACCGGCAGAAGATAGATTCAGTGACTGTTGCAGAGGTCCAGCGGGTTGCGCGTCAGTATCTGCACCCGGATAAATTACAGATTGTGCTGGTTGGTAACAGTCAGTTATATGCTGATGATATCAAGACCCTCGGATTGCCGGTTGAAAATGTTGCTTTGTAGCAGATCCGAAAGATGTAAATGGATGAAGGCATATTAGATGGTCAAAACATCATCATTGACGCTGCGCGAGAGAATAAAATATCTGCTCTGGGAGCAGAATCCGACTGATTTGTCGTTGTTGCAACGGATGCTGTTACGACAGGTTCAGACCATCGCTTTAGTGCTCCGGGATTTTGCCGTTAACCAGTGTCTGCTACGTGCTTCAGCCTTAACTTATTATACGATGTTATCACTGGTACCTCTGTTGGCTTTGACGTTTGCACTGTTGAAGGCATTTGGGGTGCAGAATCTGCTTCAGCCGTTGATCATCGAAAAGTTGAATGTGGGTGATGGTCAGGTTGCTGATGTTATTCTAGGCTATATCAATAACACTCAGGTCACGCAACTGGGAGCGATCGGGCTGGTCTTTCTGATTGTTGCGGTTGTTTCGCTGCTGACCAACGTCGAAAAATCGTTCAATCATATCTGGGGTGTTAAAGATATTCGTCCACTATTGCGCCGGTTTGCCGATTATTTGTCGGTTATTCTAGCCGGTCCCGTACTGATTATCGGCGCCATCTCCATGACATCAACGCTAGCCAGTAACAGCCTGGTGCAAAAATTGATTGAAATGCAGATGGTCGGAAACCTTATTCTACTGCTTTTCAAGATAGCACCGTTCCTCTTTATGTGGCTGGCGTTCACCGGCCTTTATATTTTTATGTCAAATATTAAGGTTGAATGGCGGGCGGCATTTTTTGGTGGGGTGGTTGGTGGTACGTTGTGGCAGATTGCTCAGGTTGGTTATGTCCATTTTCAGGTTGGGGTTGGTCGCTATAATGCTATCTATGGCACTATGGCGGCGCTGCCAATTTTTATGGTCTGGCTTTATCTTTCCTGGGTGATTGTTCTGTTTGGTCTTGGTGTCTGTTATGCTAAACAAAATCTGCGCACGAGCGGGCGGGACCTGCGCGGCTCGGAGGTCAGTCGCAATTGCTTTGAACAGGTTGCTCTGGCGCTGCTGGTGACATTGGCAGATCGCTTCGCTAAAGGGGAACCCGCATTAAGTAATGAACAACTGGCTAAATTTTTGTTTATTCCGCCCCGACTTTGTCGCAGCATCCTCAGCCTTCTAATAAAAATAGGTTTTGTGTCTGAACTTTGTACCCTGGCTGGTCGGTGTCAGTACCAGCTTGGGCGTTCTGCTGAAAATCTCAGTGTGGCTGAAATCCTAAAAAAAATGGGTGATTTTGGTGAAGAGGCACTCTATCTGCTTCCTCATCCGCAAACCTTGATTGCTTTGGAAACCTGCCATAGCATGGAAGATATGGTCGCTGATGGCTTGGACGGGACAACTTTGAAAGACCTGGTCACCCGCGGTCAGGAGCCGGTTGAGACCGGGACGGTAAAGGGATAAAAAGAGCTCAGCAGGTGTAACTCTTCAAGTTGATCTCTCCATCCACTATCTCTGCATAGGAAAATTGGCTGATCCAATCACCTAACGCAATAATTCTTGTGCCGCGATGTTCTATGTCGAGCGGGTGATGAAAATGCCCACAAATAACAATATCGCTGTGACAGGTTTCTGAAAATGGTATTAAGTATGGGGTGGGATCCTGATGACGATTTTCCGGATGATTTTTTGCACTTTTATTGCTTAACCAGATAGCGAACGACCAGACCAGGTCGGGATGAATAACCTGTGACAGAAATTTAATTGGCCAACTGCGCCAGAATGAGCGCAGCAGTTGATAAGTGCGATCCGGGTTAAGCAGGTCACCATGGCTGAGCATGATTTTTTGGCCATCCCATTCAAGCAACTGTTGATCGGTGATTACGCCACAATTGAGTGTTTCAGTAAAGTAGGGACCCAGGTTAAAATCATGATTCCCCTCAACGAAATAAAGTTTTGTGCCATTTTCTGAGAGTTGGCGTAATGTCTCCAACAAAGGGATGTACACTGTAAATGCCACGTGTTTATAGCCAAGCCAGAACTCAAAAATATCACCGAGCAGAAAAAGGCCATCAAGATCTTTTTGCTGGTTGAGAAAGTCGAGTAAAAGTTGATAGTTATTATCCTGCGGCTGGCGCAGGTGGGCATCGGATAAAAATATTGCTCTCATGACTACGACTATAAAGAGCTGATTGGCGGTTGTCAATTTGCAAACAAGGAGATACTTATGGAATATCCAATGATTCACATCTGTTACCGGGTTATGGATCTAGAGGCTACGGAAAAATTTTATCATGAAGCTTTTGGCTTTGAAGTGTCACGAAAAAAGGATTATCCGGAAGGACGCTTTACCCTCAGCTACATGACATCTGTCGGACTGCCGTTTGAACTGGAATTGACCTACAATTATGATCAGAAGGAGTCCTATGTTATAGGCAATGGGTATTCTCATCTAGCGGTTGCGACAGCTGATTTGGAAGCATCACACAAAAGGCATACGGAGATGGCTCTTGCCGTCACCCCCTTAAAGGGATTGGTTGCGGGACAACCACGTTTTTACTTTGTAAGCGATCCCGATGGTTATCTGGTTGAAGTTGTCCGTCGGACTTCACTGTAATAGAATTTACACTGAACATCATCAGCCCCTCTGGAATTTTTAGATGGGCACTATGGAGAGAAAAATGACTGTTGATGGGTTGATGGAGCAGGGCTTACGTGCCCTTGAGGAAGGGGAAGCTCAGGCAGCAGCTCGATACTTCCAGCAGGTTATTGAAATGGAGGAGACTGCCGAAGCCTGGTTGCTGCTCGCAGCTGCGCAAATTGAAAATGGTTCTTTTGCAAAGGCACATAAAAGCCTTGCTGCTGGCTTGAGGTTGGAAACTGACGATATAGATCTGTTATTTTCTTTAGGGGATCTCTATCTTGAAGAGGGAAATAATGGCAAGGCAATAGCAACCTACCAGCAGATCATCGATCTGGACGCAGAAGAAGTGGATGCCTGGATCAGTATGGCGGTAGCCAAGATGAATAACAATGATTTCGAAGGTGCTGAGAACACTTGTCGTCAGGCGCTTGAAATAGATGCAGAGTCGGCATTTGCGCATAATGCCCTCGGGGATATCTGTGTTGCCAAAAATAAAACAGAAGAGGCGATGAAATGCTTTCAACAAGCGATAAAACTTGACTCATCAGACCCTCAACCTTATTTGAGTCTGGCAGAACTCTATTATGAAGCCAACAAGTTTGATCAGGCCGAAGAATATTGTCAGCAAGGTCTGGAATTGGATGCTGGATTGGCACCAGGCTATCTGATGCTTGGCAATATTTGCCTGGATCAGGATCGCACTCAAGAGGCAATTGATTATCTTCAGCAGTTTTTGCGTCTGGAGAAAAGTCCTGCGGCGAAGAATATCCGTGATGAGGTTTCTGCTGTTGTTGAAGGTCTCAAATAGCCAGTTTTTTGCATTGTAGAAACCAAAATGAATCTACGTACTGAAGCACGTAACATTCTCTATATCTCATCAGGCGCTGCAGCGCTGGCGTTGGGAATTGTGTTGTTTCTGGCGCCCAACAGAATTGCCACGGGTGGAACGCCGGGGATAGCGATTCTGTTGAATTATCTGATCAACTTGCCGATCGGCAGTTTGATGTTGCTGATCAATCTGCCGTTGTTGCTGGTGAGTGGTAAAATACTCGGAAAAGCATTTGCCTTTCGTTCTGTCTCAGCGATCTTTCTGACTTCTCTTCTTATTGATCTATTTTCTGAAATTTTACACTTTCCGGCAATCAGCCATAACACTTTGTTGGCAACCCTGTATGGTGGTATTGCTGTAGGGGTTGGAGTTGGCTTGATTTTGCGTGGCAATGCCTCGGCTGGTGGTACCACAATTCTTGCCCGACTGGTGGCAGCCCGTAGCCAGTATAAACCGGGGCAGGTGATTCTGGTTTTCGATGTTTTTATCATCGTTGCGTCTGGGTTTGTGTTTCAGGATATTGAGCGTGCTCTCTGGAGTATGATCAGTATTTATGCGACATCTAAGTGTATTGATATGATTCTGACCGGAACTTTGTCCGAAAAGATCGTGCATATTGCTTCCAATAGAGCCGATTTGCTCAGCCAGAAGATCATTGAACAACTCGGGCAACAGGGGACCATTCTCACTGGTACCGGACTGTACAAGGAAGAACAGAAAACTTTGATATTTGTGACTGTTGAGGCGCGGCAGATCACCGTGCTGCGTGATATTATTCGCAATAATGATCCGGATGCTTTTATGGTTGTTATGGATGCTGCCGAAATGCTTGGGCGCGGACACGGAGTGTAACGGCTACGATTAACCACAAGGGACACTATGGGAATAGCAGCTGACATCATCATTATATTCGTTGCGGCACTGCTCGGTGGCTTGATTGCGCAAAAAATGCGTCAACCATTATTGCTTGGCTACCTCCTTGTCGGGGTTATCATTGGTCCTTTTTCTGTGGCTCTCGTCTCTGACCCCCACGATGTTGAAAAACTTGCG
The DNA here is from genome assembly GCA_027858895.1 of Desulfuromusa sp. GTDB lineage: Bacteria > Desulfobacterota > Desulfuromonadia > Desulfuromonadales > Geopsychrobacteraceae > Desulfuromusa. Next base: position 46,357 of record JAQIBX010000023.1, read on the forward strand.
GAAATTGGTGTTGCTCTCCTACTGTTTGCCCTTGGACTGGAATTTTCACTTCAGGATTTAAAGCCGGTTAAATATGTCGCACTGATCGGCGGTCCGATACAAATTTTGTTGACCATTGGTTATGGTTATCTGATTGGAAGTTGGCTCGGCTGGGAGAGCGGTCCGTCACTCTGGCTCGGTGGCCTTATCTCCCTTTCAAGTACCATGGTGATCCTGAAAACCCTGATGGCTCAGGGTATGATCGGAACCTTATCCAGCCGGGTGATGATTGGCATCTTGATTGTTCAGGATCTGGCCGTCGTTCTGCTGTTGATTCTCTTGCCCCAATTATCCAATCCCGCAGCCGGCCTGTCAGTTTTAGCCCTTGCCCTGCTTAAATCGATTATTTTTCTGGCTGTTATGCTGTTGCTTGGAACGCGGTTGTTGCCCCGGCTGCTTGCAGTTATTGCTCGCGGGAATTCTCGGGAACTGTTTCTCCTGACGATTATTGCGATCGGTCTGGGAATCGGTTATGCGACTTATCTGCTCGGCCTTTCTTTTGCTTTTGGTGCCTTTGTGGCTGGTATGGTGTTGAGTGAATCGGATTATGGTCACCAGGCATTAAGTGATGTCATTCCATTACGCGATCTGTTTGGGCTTCTTTTCTTTACCTCAGTCGGGATGCTGCTGAATCCGGTATTTTTAATTGAAAACTGGTCAGGCGTCCTGCAACTTGTGTTGCTGGTTGCAATCGGTAAAAGTTTGATCATGGCCGGGATTGTTCGTAGCTTCGGCTATGGTAATGTCATTCCTCTCGCTGTTGGTTTGGGGATGTTTCAGATCGGTGAGTTTTCTTTTGTCTTAGGTCGGGTTGGAATAGACGGTGGTTTTCTGGATCATGATCAATATTCCTATGTTTTGTCGGCGACGATTATAAGTATGTTGATCACGCCCCTGGCTTCAGCTTGTACGGTGCCACTCTATAGTTTGAAAAAGCGTTATTTCAAAAAAGAAATTTTGGAGACAATTAACATCCCGCAAGGGGGATTGCACGGACATATTGTCATCGCCGGCGGCGGACGGGTTGGCCAGCACGTGGCCTATATTCTGGCTCAGCTTGAAGTCCCTTTTGTTATTATCGAACTAGGGCAGCGGACCATATCAGAGTGTAAGCAGAATGGTTATCCAACGATCTATGGTGATGCTTCTCAACCGGTTGTTCTTGAAGCGGCTAATCTGGCAGAAGCAAAACAACTACTGATCACTATCCCCCACATTACAACGACCGAAGCAATCGTCCATTTTGTGCGTCGACAGCGTCCTGATTTGAATATAGTCGTGCGTTCGGTTGGAGCTGAACAGATGGAAGCACTCTATGCCGATGGCGTATCTATGGTTATTCGACCGGAATTGGAAGCGGGTCTGGAAATAGCACGGCAGGTATTGTTGAATTTAAATATCCCCGTACCAACTATTCAGAAGTTTACCGATGCTGCCCGTCAGGATCATTATCAGCAATTATCTGATGATCGGGCGGGTTTGGACAATATCCGCTTGCTCCAGAAGGCACGGGATTCTCTCGAATTGAGTTGGGAGGAATTAAGTACAGAGAGTTTATTAGTTGGCCGCAGCTTACGTCAACTAGATGTTCGACAAAGTACCGGAGCTTCTGTCGTTGGGGTCATGCGTGACGGGAATTTTATCGCCAATCCTTCTGCCGACCTGGTTTTTCAAGTAGGCGATCTGATTGCATCTATTGGCCGTCCGCAACAATGCAATTGGCCACGGGAGACAACCGAAAGAGGATAAAACAAAAAAGGCTGCCGGAATGCCGGCAGCCTTTTTTGTTAAGCATAGTTTGTATGAAATTAGTTTACTTGCCAGCAGCAGCGCGTTTTGCTGCTTTCAGCGGGTTGACTCTGACGTCATCAACCTTCAGATCAATCTTTTTGTGGGTTGCAAAGTTACATAGGCCGTTTACCCATTTTGCTGCGGGGTCTGGATAAGCCGTACAAACATCACCAATGCTTCCTTTGGCAATGCGATCACATCCTTGACACTCTTCTACAATAACTTTGCAGCTACCGTCTTGGGCGCTACAACCAGATTTTTTCCAGAAACTACACTCGGTTCCTGCGAGAACTGTTTGACACTGCATATTGTTATTCCTCCTATATTTATAACTTTTGGTTCAAACTCAGAACTCGTACTAATAGCGAATTTAAAATATAGAGTCAATGCTTTTCTGTGACAATTTTCAGGTAACAAAACTATTTTTGTTAAAATTGAGGAGGATAATGGCAGACAGAATAATGCTGGCTATGATGAACATTGGCAGTGTAAAACTGCCAGTTGTATCGTAGCAATATCCAGCAAAAAGGGGTGCTATAGCACCGGGAATGTTCGCTGAGAATAGCCAGCCATAAATTGAACCAACCTTGTCTGCACCCCAGATTCTGGCAACAGAGCCAGCGTAAACAACCAGAACACCGCCGTAATTAAAGCCCGAGATTATGGCAAAAATTTGCAGTCCAAGAGAGGATGTCACAATCCAAGGTGAGGCAAACAAAAGAAGCGCCTGCGAAAGAAGGTTGAGTTGAATGATGGTGCGACTGTTGAAGCGGTCGAATATGCTTCCCCAGGCAACCCTGCCGATGGCGTTTGCAATAGCAAAAAATGAGACCGCACTGACACCGGTCATCAGCGTTGCCGATTGATAGAATTCTTTGATATTGGCATTGATGGCAAAGCCGGCTGCCAATCCGGTGAACATGGCAAAATACAGGATAAGGAAACGTTTATCGGTCAATACTTGCCGGAAATCTAATTTGACCGTATTTGTTTTGGCAAAATCGGGCGGGTTTTGCATAAAGAGTCCGGAAAAAACGATCAAAAACATAAATGCCAAGCCAAAATAACCAAACAGAGCAAAGGGAGTGAAATTGAGTTTGAGCAGGTATCCAGCAACGGTGCTGACGAGTGCCGCACCTCCACCAAATCCGGCGACAGCAACGCCGGTGACGAGCCCTTTATTGTTGGGGAACCATTTAATGCAGGTTGAGATGGGGACAATGTAGGCGATACCTGCTCCAATGCCAGCAATAATACCGTTTCCCAATATGGTGTAGGTGAAATTGTTCACCCCCAGGGACGAAATCAGCCAGCCACTACCGAAGAGAATTCCGCCGCTGATAGCCGCAATCCGTGGGCCAAACTTGTCTACGAGCGTCCCCGAAAAAACCATCGTCAAGGGGAAGACAAAATAGAAGACCGAAAAAGGGATTTGAGCCTGCACTTGAGAAATGTCAGCAATAGTTTTGATATGCTGAACGAAAACCGACCAGGAATAAGTTGCACCCAGACACAGTTGCATCAGCAGGGCAGAGAGGATAATCATTATGCGCATTTTTTACTCCCGATGAAATCAGCTTAAACTTGATCAGGTTATGTGTATCTTTAGATATTGTCAATGATCGGTTTTTGTTGCTAAATGAGATGACCGTTTGGATGGAATCAAATTGCAGGGATTGAGCATTGAAATGAGTGAGATTTTGAAATTATGCCTTTAAATTCTGTAGAGTGGGAAAAAATCTGCGAACGTTGTGGGCGCTGTTGTTATGAAAAATATACTTATCGGGGTAAGATTTTTTATACGGATAAACCTTGTCAATATCTGGATACAGAGACAAATTGCTGTCGAATATATGATCAGCGCTCAGAGTTACACCCTGACTGTGCCCGCTTGACCCCTCAGCTGGTTAAAGCTGGTATCATGCCGGAGGGTTGCCCATACGTAAAAAATCTGGATGATGACTCTACCTCAAAATAGCCGCGCTGATACATCATCTGTATGCTATTATTGTCTTTTACAAGAGGATAAATTATTGCAAGCAGTCATACTTCTTTAAATCGGGGAGGGATCCATGTCGCATATTAAATTTGGTACTTCGGGTTGGCGCGGTATTTTTTGTGAAGAGTTTACCCTGGATAATGTCCGGGTGGTGGTGCAAGCGATTGCTGATCATTTGCATGCAGAGGGCCTAGCCGAGAAGGGTGTGGTGATCGGTTACGACGCTCGTTTTATGGGGGCCGATTTTTCCCGTGAGACTGCACGGATATTGGCCGGGGCCGGGATTAAAAGTTATTTCTGTCAGCGGGATACACCGACACCGGTGATTGCCCATGAACTCCTGCGGAGAAAAGCGGCCGGGGCGATCAATTTTACTGCCAGTCATAATCCTTATAACTACAGTGGCATTAAATTTTCTCCGGTCTCGGGTGGTCCGGCTTTGCCCGAAACAACCAATGATATTGAAAAACGGGCCAATGCCATGCTTGGCGAGATAGTTTACAAAGAGATTTCTTTGGAAAATGCCGCACAGCAAGGGCTGTATGAAGAAATTGACCCTCGCGAAGCCTATTTTACTACTCTAAAGAAACTGGTTGATTTTAAGGCGATTGCTGCCTCAGAGATGACAATTGCGGTCAATCCCCTTTACGGTTCCGGGCGCGGCTATCTTGATCGGATTCTGGAGGAAGCGGGAGTTAAGGTGGTTAAAATCAACGACCATCTTGACCCTTATTTTGGTGGTAAACCGCCAGAGCCAGCGGAAGAGTATATTCAGGATTTTATCGGGCTGATCAAGAGTGATGAATCCGTTGTTCTTGGATTAGCAACCGATGGTGATGCTGATCGCTTCGGGATTATTGATAGCGACGGCACCTATATTGAGCCAAATTATATTCTCGCTCTTTTGTTCGATTATATGATCCGCCGAAAAGGTCTGCGAGGAGATGCTGCGCGCAGCGTTGCCACATCGCATCTGGTTGATGCTGTCGCTGACTATCATGGGGTGAAAGTGTTGGAAACGCCCGTGGGTTTTAAGTTTATTGGTGAATATATCAGTGCCGACAAAATTCTGATTGGTGGTGAAGAGAGTGCCGGATTGAGTATCAAGGGACATGTGCCGGAAAAGGATGGAGTTCTGGCATGTCTGTTGGTGGCTGAAATGGTGGCAGTAGAAAAGAAATCACTGCGGGAGCTATTATCTGATCTCTATTCGCGGGTTGGAGAAATTCATACCAAACGCATCAATATTCATTTATCCCCTCAACTTGAAGCCGCTTTGCCCGATAAATTTGCTAATCCCCCCGAAAAGATTGGTGAACACCGCATTGTTGAAGTCATCCAGATTGATGGCAATAAATACCTGCTGGACGATGGCTCTTGGTTGCTGTTCCGCAAGTCTGGAACAGAGCCGGTCGTTAGGTTGTACGCTGAAACAAAAAATTTCGAATCGTTGGCACAATTGATTGATCTTGGTCGGGAATTTATTCTGGGATAGTTACCCCCAGAGAATTGAGGGGCCTGGATTAATGCGGGGACAGAATGATTTTTGCAAAAAGACGCAAAAAAAATTCAGTCCCCTCACATATCTCGATTATTCACCTGCCAGTTTTTTTGCCAACACCAAACTGAGGTTGTTGATACCATTATTCAGTCCAACAACCAGATCCTGATAGCTGCTCCCAACCGGTTGTCGATCGGTAAAATGACCTTGCATGGCTTGACCTGACGGGTTGTTAATTGTCCACCGAATATCAACTTGCGTATGACCGTCGAGTTTTCCAGAAAAATTATTCACTAACAGTTTTACTTTTATTGCATTGGTGCGTGAGCTCTCCCACGGACTGACCGAAATGTGACTCCCTGGTAGCAAAAGAGTCAGGTTTTCACGGACTATTCGCATCAAACTTTCTTGAACAGGCTCTGCCCAGCGTTTGGATGCGGAAAAATCAATCTCATTATTATTGTTACGCGTAACAATTTTAGGCTGATCAAGATAACCAGGTAAACCAATGAGTTCGAGATCGATAGTGAATGCATTATCTGGATAACTTTTTGGTGTTTCAGTCACACTTTCCAGCAGGAAGTAGTGCCTCGGTTGAAGGTCACTGCCGATTTGAATACAGGAGGTACAAAGTAAAAGTAAAACCAGGAATAGCTTGCGCATTAGTTCTTCCCTCCATCAATCCTGCCACGGAGTAACATCTGTGGATCGCGTTCAAGTTCTGTTGTCAAGTAGCGCAAAGTACGAGCAGTACGATTCACTTCCTGAAGGGTCAAACTTAACTGTTCTATAATCTGGGAATCGTTTGCAGAAAGACCTTTGATCTGTTGCATGGCATCAGCGGTTTTGACCGATGCATCATTGACGGCGAGTACCGCCTGACCTAATTGTTCAGAGAGTGGATCGATCTTACTGTCAATATGCCCGATTGTCGCCTGTGCATCCTGAATGGTTGTTTGACTTTGTTGAATTGTATCTTTGACCATATTGACCAGTGGTAGAAGTTGTTCATTCAGGTTGTGCAGGAAATGATTTAATTGAGAGGTCGTGTCATCAAATTTTGCCAAGGCATTGTGCAGGCTCGGTGAGTTAATAAGTTTCTCAAACCCTTCAGCAGAGCTAATCAATTTGTCTGTCAGGTCCTTCAGTGGTATGTCTGCAAAGGTCTTGGTCAATTCCTCAAGGCTCGAGGTGATTGCAGGTATTTCCGGGTATTCGTGTTGGTATCCCGCAAGTACGAGTGGTGTGTCAGGCAACATATCCAGGTTGACATACAACTGTCCGGTGACCAAGCTGTCTAACTGCATTTGTGCTCGTAAGCCTTTATCAACCAGCGAAATCATTGGATCATCGCCTTTTACGGTTGTTTTGATCGAATCAAGAACCCCTTTATCATTCCCGTCTGCTTTAAACCGGGAGGGCTCAATCTCTATGACAACAGGAATATAAAATTTAAATTCCTGTGGACGAACTCTGACGTTTATTTCCTTGATCTGACCAATTTTCACCCCACGAAAACGTACAGGGGAACCGACGCTAAGTCCTTTAACTGAACTGTCGAAATAAATAACATAGCTTCGCGTTTCAGATAGAAATCCTCCAGGTCCAAAAAAAAGTAAAGCAGCAACACTTAAAATAATAGCGCCGACTACAAAACTACCGATGACCCGTGGATCAATTCTTTTACGTCTACGCATAAAAACCCCTGAGATATTTTAATGGCTTCATTCTTATCATATCAAGTTGTCCTGGTTAAAAACTTAATTACGCGCAAATCTACCGAAGATTCAAGTAAGTGCTTGGGTGCTCCGGTGGCAATAATTGTTTTTTCTGTGGGATCAAGAAAAATCGAATTATCGCCTACGGCAAAAATACTGGGCAGTTCGTGACTGACGATGACTATCGTTGCACCAAGACTGTCGCGCAGCTCTAAAATTAAATCATCTAACAATCTTGAGCTGACTGGGTCAAGGCCTGCAGAGGGTTCATCAAAGAAAAGAATTTCGGGATCTAATGCCATCGCTCTGGCCAGTCCCGCTCTTTTGCGCATGCCACCACTGATTTCGGAGGGATAATAGTCTTTATAGCGAGATAGACCCACCAAAGAGAGTTTATAGGAAATAACGTCCTGAATCTGTTTTTGATTGAGGTTTGTATATTCTGTTAGAAGCAGCTCGATATTTTCAGCAAGGGTCATGGAACTCCAGAGCGCGCCCCCTTGAAAGAGGACACCAGCGCGGCTAATAATCGTGTTACGTTCCTGTAGGGAGCTATTCCAAAGGTCTACACCGTTGACAAAAATCTCCCCTCCAGTCGGTTGCATAAGACCGATGAGGTGTCTGAGAAGGGTGCTTTTCCCACAGCCGCTGCCCCCCATAATAATGAAAATTTCACCATGTTTAACGGTGAAATTGAGATTTTTCTGGATGACCGACTCACCGTAAGCCATGGTTAATTTATGGATAGCCAGATGGGGAGTTGAGGGCATGATTAAACTCCTAGAACCTGGCAGAGAACGGTTATAATTGCGTCTGCGACAATGATGAGAACAATCGATGTTACGACCGCACTGGTGGCGGCAAAACCGACAGCTGAAGCACTACGACCACATTGAAGGCCACGAAAACAACCAGCTGTTGCAATCAAGATTCCAAAAATAGCTGCTTTTACAATGCCAATGATAAAATGAGAGAGACCAACAAACCCTTGAATTTGTTGAAAATACTGAAAGAAAGAAATATCCAGCATGGTCGCACTTACAATAGCACCGCCGATGATACCCATAAAATCAGCATAGATGCAGAGTAGGGGCATTGTAATCACCAGCGCAATCAGGCGCGGTAGGACAAGAAACTCAATAGGGGAGACAGCAATTGTCTTCAGCGCATCAATTTCTTCATTGACCTGCATGGTTCCCAAGAGGGCCGCATAAGCGGCTCCCGTGCGCCCAGCCATGATAATGGCCGTCATCATTGCGCCCATTTCACGCGCCATACCCAGACCGACAAGGTTGGCTATGAAAATTTCTGCGCCGAATAAACGAAGCTGAACTGCTCCAACAAACGCTAATATCATTCCGACTAAAACGCTAATCAGCGTGACAATAAATAACGCTGAAGGACCAGCCGCTTCAATTTGAAATAGCAAGTCTGAGGTCCGAAAATGAGCTTTACCACGCAGAAAATTGATAAAAGCTAAAAATACATCACCGATAAAAGCCAGCATCTCAGCCCAACTTCGGTGCATTTCGATGGTGACATTGCCGATCTTTGCCAGGACCGGCTGACCTAGAACCTCTCGTCGCTCTCCTCTGCGTTCTGGTATTGCAAAAGAAAGTTGTAGGAGCTTCTGGACTCCATCGGGAAGGGATTCACGAACAACCTCAATGTTGCTGTTATGACAATTCTGAATTAAACCAACCAGAAATGTCATTAAACCTGTGTCCCATTGACCCAATTGTTCGCAGTTGAAATTAAGTTTTTGAGGATGTGCAGAGGGTAACTGGTTCAGAAGTGGCTCAACATCAGGAATGCCATTTTGAAATAGCCAATCTCCGGATAATTGGAGGAAGAGTTCATTACCGTCAGTGATGAGCTGATATTTTTCAGTAACATTGGCTATCATGAAAATTCCTTCCATCAGGAATGTTTAATAAGCTAACATGACAACCTTAGAAAATCTAGTTATTGCGGGGGAGTGAAGCGTTTTTATTAGATTATTAAATTATTCGAAAGACGTTTCAGGTTCAAGAACTGTCACTTGATTACGACCGTTTTGTTTTGACATATAGAGTCCGCGGTCAGC
>JAQIBX010000096.1 GCA_027858895.1 Desulfuromusa sp.
CAAGTGGAACTAGGGATTGTCGGTGGCCGAGTCGATGATGAAATCTACAGTTATGAACCGTTGTTGAAAGATCAGCTGGTTATGATTGTGGGGCCCAACCATCCGCTGAAAGAACGTCATTCCATCACGATAAAAGATTTGGTCAAAGAAATGTTTATCGTCAGGGAGGATGGCTCTGGAACATACCAGGCTTTGCAAAAAGCTTTTTTATTGGCAGACATAAACCCTGAATCGTTCAATGTTATTGCGCGTCTCGGCAGCAATGAAGCTGTACGCCGGGCCATTGCTGCCGGGCTTGGTTGTGCTTTTGTTTCTGACCTCTCTATCCAGAATAACCTGCGCCATGGCGAACTGTTTAAAATCGATGTTGAGGGATTGACCATCGAACGCCAATTATGGCTGGTCAGGTTGCGTGAGCGTACCGCTTCTCCTGCGGCAACGGCTTTTTCTGAATTGTTGCAACAGAGTGCGGTGTTAAAAAGTCTTGGACAGTGTTGTCAGGTTTAATTCTGCTACTGAAAGTTGCTGTTAATGTCGACCCCTCAAAAAAACTGGCAACGTCCAGAATTATTACTTTTTCTCATGGCTTTTGCCGTCCCTTTAAGTTTTGCCGCCTGGCAGGCCTTACTGAATAATTTTGCTATTGAGCGGGCAGCGTTTACCGGTAAGGAGATGGGGGCGCTGCAATCATTGCGGGAGGTTCCAGGGTTTCTCGCTTTTGGCGTGGTTTTTCTGCTTCTACTGGTGCGCGAACAGCCGCTGGCGATAATTTCGTTGCTGCTACTTGGGTTGGGGACTGCACTGACAGGGTTCTTTCCATCAGTCGTGGGGCTCTACCTGACAACAATATTGATGTCGATCGGGTTTCATTATTACGAAACCATGCAGACCTCCTTAGCCCAACAATGGATTCCCAAAGGGCGGGCGGCAGAAACTTTTGGCCGTTTGATCGCCGTCAGCTCATTATCCGCCATCCTCGCTTTTGTTTTGATCTGGGCGGGTACAAATCTGTTTGCTATCGACTATCGCTGGCTATACCTCGGGTTTGGTGGAATGACGATAGGCATCGCATTAACTGCATGGATTTTGTTTCCGCAGTTTCCTCAGCCTACCGTTCAGCATAAGCACATGGTGCTGCGCAGTCGTTATTGGCTCTACTATGCTCTGGTTTTTATGTCAGGCGCTCGGCGGCAGATATTTATGGTATTTGCCGGGTTTCTGATGGTGGAAAAGTTTGGTTACACAGTCAGTAATATCGCTCTGTTGTTTCTGATAAATGCCTCCTTTAATGTTTTGTTTGCTCGAAGAATTGGTCGGATGATTGCCCGGTTTGGCGAAAGAAACGCTTTGTTGCTGGAATATGCCGGTTTGATCATTGTCTTTGTCGGTTATGCTTTTGTGGAAACAGGTTGGATTGCGGCTGGACTCTATGTTGTTGATCACCTGTTTTTTGCTCTGTCAATCAGCATGAAAACCTATTTTCAGAAGATTGCGGCACCAGAAGATATTGCCTCAACTGCCGGGGTCAGCTTTACCATCAATCATATCGCTGCCGTTTGTCTTCCGGTTCTTTTTGGCCTGATTTGGCTCAATTCGCCATCTCTTGTGTTCTTTATTGGTGTAGGGATGGCCTTGATATCGTTTTTGCTTTCGATGTTGATTCCACGATTTCCGGAGCAGGGGAGAGAAACCTGCTTGAGTTCAGGCACAGATATTAGCCCTATAGAAGTGGTGTAGGTCCCTTATCTCTGTTTCCTTCTATAAAGATCAGTTTTTAAGCTTGACACCCGGTCGAGGAAAAGAAAGCCATCAAGATGATCCAGTTCGTGCTGGATTGCAATCGCTTCAAACCCTTCGGCATGAATCACCTGTAACTGCTGGTTTTGATCGAGAAATTGAACGACAATTGATTCGGAACGGGTGACGTTGCCGGTGTAGTCGGGAACCGACATGCAGCCTTCACGAACCACTTGGCTTCCCTCCCTTTCAATAATTTCAGGATTCACCATCTGTAGCAGACCGTGATTTTCCTGTTTTTTCCCTGGTTTGCTTTTGGAGACATCAACGACAGCGGCTCGACGGAGGTCTCCGAGTTGGGGAGCGGCAATTCCGACGGAATGCCCGGCATCGACCATAGTGTCAACAAGGTCTTGAAGCAACTGTTCAGCCGTTTCATCAAAGCTGGTAATGGGAGCGCAGATCTCCTTTAACCGGGAATCTGGATAGATAAGGACTTCTTTGACAGCCATTTGATCTATAGCTCCATTGCAATCAATGAACGGACAGAAATATCAACCTGGAGCTTTTGTTTCAGCTCTTTCATCCAGCTTTCCACCTCTTCTATCTCTGTATTTTCAGGCAGCATGGCTTCCAGCATCATGACGTAGACGGGGTTTTGTTTGTCGCCGACAAGTTTAGTGTTCAAATCGGTGATATTAATGCTGCGATCACCTAGCTCCTTGGCAACCTGGTAGACAATTCCCGGCTTGTCTGCTCCGTAGACCGAGATCATGCAGAGTTCTCCTTCCAGATTAGAGCGGATTTCTCCCCCAGGCTTCAGCGTACGGATATAGACCGACAGGTTTTTTTCTTCTAGTGGGTTGAAAGTCTCACTGAATTCTTCTTTGCTAGAAATTTCCGGGTTGGAGATGATCAGAATCATCGAAAATTGGCCGCCGAGAATCGAACAACTGGAATCGGCAATATTGAATCCACCTTGATAAAGGATTTCGGTCACCTGTGAAACGATTCCGGGGCGGTCACGACCAATAATAGTCAGGGCAAAATGTTGCATATTACCTCCTATGTGAACAGGCAGAGTGTTGAAATGTTTTTTGCTTTATGCAGTTTTCTAAATAGCTAATCGGGTATTTATTGATCTTTTTTGTGTTTGGATATGATTTCTGGAGCCCCGCCGATGTGTCTGATGGAATAATAGCCTTCTTTGCCGGTGAAGGGCAGGGCTAATAATTTGATCAGTGACATCTGCTCTACTTTTCGAAACTGTGAAAGGCCAATCGTCATTTTGTCATGCCCGGCAACCGGTTGGGCTCGATAAGTTCCGAACAAACGATCCCACCAAGAGAGACTGAAGCCAAAATTGCTGTTTGTTTCGCGAACGATGACAGAATGATGAACCCGGTGCATATCGGGAGTGACCAGCAGTAATCTTAAACGGCGATCCAGTTTGTCTGGTAACTGGATATTTCCATGGATAAACATCGATGCTGCATTGAGAATTATTTCAAAAATGAGGATGGCAAGGACCGGAATCCCCAGCGCAGCAACCGCCAGCATTTTGATTCCCATTGAGATAATAATTTCAAACGGATGTAAACGTAATCCGCTGGTTACGTCCAGATCCAGGTCGGTATGATGCACCATGTGCAGCCGCCAGAGCAGCGGCACGGCATGAAACATCAGGTGTTGCAGGTAGATAATCAAATCTAATAGCAGAACCGAGATCAGGATAGTTTCCCAAGGGGGTAGCTGTAGTGCATTGAGCAGACCCCAGTTTTTTGTCGCTGCTGCTGCCGCAACTCCTGTCGCTGCCACTGGAAAGGCCAGTTTGACCAGAATACTGCTGAGGACAATAAGGCTAAGATTATTAAACCAGCGCCCGGTTTTGGCTACTGTTAGTTGCCGACGAGCAGCGATCGTTTCGCAGCAAGCCATAATGATGAAAACAGCAAAGAAAAATATGATTCTGATTGGTACTTCAGATGCCACTCTAAAAGCCTTTCCAACAAATAACCCGGGCGTAGTTTGTCATACGGTATGAAGCAGACTGAGAGGATGTCTCGAGTTCGTCAAAATACGCAACTAAATAAACAGTCTGTCCAAAATTAGAATGGTGAGCAGTAATGCCATAGATATGTTGGTGAGGTGGAAAGTCTGCAATATCGATCCGGTTTTTTGCATGTCAGCAGGCTTTCTGAGGATAGATAGAATAATGATAAACAGGCCAGCAATGAAAAGATAAATCAGGGCCTGGCTTTGAATAAATCCAAATAGAGGAAAGAGGAGATAGCAAAGAAACAGGCTTGTCAGCCAGCAGTTGTTGATTTTCAGTAATCTTTGTGTCGGTATTGTTTTGAAGATATTTGGCAGGCCACTGCGCTGGAGATCATCGCGGTAACGGCAGAGCAGCAACCAGGTATGAGGAATCTGCCAGACAAACAGGGTACCAGCCAAAATCAATGATTTTTGGCTGATCAATACACCACCTGCCGCTGTCCAGCCGATTAATGGAGGTAATGCGCCGCAGATTGCACCTGGAATTGCCGCAAAAGGGGTGTGTCGTTTTAATGGTGTGTAGATAGCGTTATACCAGATGACAGCAAGCATCCCGAGTAGCAGAGGCATGCTTCCAGGCAAAGCTGCGAGTAGCAGCGAGCCGCAACCGATACTCAGCGATGCAAGGAGTAAGGCCACCGCCGGAGATAGTTGTCCGGTCGGAAGCGGGCGTTGTTTCGTTCGCTCCATGCGCAGATCCAGATCTTGTTCCTGCCATTGGTTCAGGGCAGAACAGCCCGTCGCCAGAAATCCTACTCCGGCTGTCAATAGCAGGATCTGTATCTGCCAGAGCCCCCCAGCAAACAGATAGCCCGCCAGCGCAGACAGTACGACCATCGTTGACAGCTCAAGACGGCCAAGTTGCCGGAGAGATTGCAATCTAGAGAGAACTTGTTCCGAGAACAGCAGAGTTGGATTCTGTATTGTTGGTATCGGCACTGTCGTCAGCTCCGTTACTGTTGCAGAAGATGTTGAATAATAGCGTCAATCTCTTCCGGACTCAGGTAGTCCGCCGACGGCATCATTGGCGGGTAGCCTTTTACCATGTCTGCATTGGGTTCCAACAGTGCGCGGCGGAGGTATTCGACATCAATTTTGACGGTGATTTCTTTACCGTCACGTTCGATGGTTACTTCCCTCTGTCCGATCCCTTTGAAGCTTGGCGCAATGCCACTGCTGCCATCTGTCGGATGACAACCGAGACAACCGTTTTCTTCCACTAGTTGTGCCCCGGCGGGTGGAACTTTTGCGTCCACCGCCTTGCCCAGCAGGTAATCCACGACGGCCTGTAGGTCTTCATCGTTTAGCGTGTCTTCATCATAAGGAGGCATCATCGGATCATAACCGTAGACAAATTCTGCTTCTGGTTCACGTATGTCACGCTTTAAGTAATCCTCGTCAATATTTACTTCCAGCGTTTTTCCTCCTGCCGTGACTTGGCGTGGGGTTCCTGCCAGTTCAAACAGACTCGGCCCAATCCCATCGCTGCCATCCACGCTGTGGCAACCCGTACACCCCTGCTCGTCCAGAACGATCAGACCTCTGGGCTCACTTGTTGGCTCAAGGGGTTGATACCACTGGGCATATTCTTCTGTGCTGAGGACTTCAACGCTGGTTGTCATGTCAGC
>JAQIBX010000107.1 GCA_027858895.1 Desulfuromusa sp.
AATAAAGGAAAAACACCCTGACCAAGCAGTGATTTTAATGACCGGCTATTCGGACCAAGAGTTGATTCTGAAAGCTCTCAAAGCGGGGGCAGATGATTTTATCAACAAACCGATCAACATCCTGCAGCTCTCAACTACAGTGGAAAAAGTTTTTGAAAAGCAGAAACTCCGCCAAGAGTTGGCCGACCTGAAACAAACTGACCAGCTCAAAAGCAATTTCCTCGGATTGATCTCACATAAACTGAAAACCCCTGCAACAGCTATCTCCCTGTTTCTTCAGAATATCGCGGAGGGGGTAGAAAGCCCGGATGATACCAATTTCAAACAGATGGTCACTATGGTTCAGGCCGAAACAGTCCACCTGGAACAACTGATTCAGGATTTACTCTACTTTAGCGAAGCAACTCTGCAAGAGGAAACGTTAACAATGGAACCAATTGATTTGGGTCTCTTGGTAGATCGAGTTGCATCTTCCTTGCAAACGGCAGCACTGCGCCGGCAAATCAACCTGGAAAACATTATCGAACCACCGCTGCCACCAGAGCCACTGATGTTGAATCCACAAAGGATCAGCTTTGCTATTCGCGCCCTGCTCGACAATGCTATTAAGTTCACCCCGGAAAAAGGCTCGATCCACATCCAAGGGGAAATAGGCTCAGGACAGGTTAAACTGCTGATCCAAGACACCGGCATTGGAATCCAACAGCAGGAACTGCCTAAAATCTTCAATAAATTCTACCAGGTTGACCCTGAGAATACCGGCCAGGTACGTGGGTTCGGCCTTGGTCTCTACTATGCTCGCGATTTTATTCGCAGTATGGGTGGTCAACTCTACATTGAAAGCCAGATGGGGCGGGGAACTATAGCAACAATCGAATTCCCCTTGCCGAGCTAAAAGTTATAAACTCCTCAAGTTCTGCCTCTGAATAGTTGCTTTAAACCTTTATTACCAGCCCCTTCTTATGTTATTTGTTATCATTTGTTACTATCCTTCAATGACTTAACTTTTCTGGAGTTATACATGTTCAAGGGAACAACAATCTGCTGCGTTCGACATGGCTCACAAGTGGCTCTGGCTGGCGATGGGCAGGTCAGTCTGGGTAACACAGTGATGAAACATGGCGCCCGCAAAATCCGCCGAATTTATCAGGATCAAGTTCTCGCCGGGTTTGCTGGTAGCACCGCTGATGCCTTTACCCTGTTTGAAAAATTTGAGACAAAGCTGCAGGAATTTCGTGGCAATCTTCCTCGCGCTGCGGTGGCGCTGGCCAAAGATTGGCGCACCGACCGCATTCTGCGGCGCCTGGAGGCCCTGTTAATTGTCGCCGATAAGGATGTCAGCTTGGTCATCTCCGGTTCAGGCGATGTTATCGAACCGGACGACGGGATCGTCGCCATCGGTTCTGGTGGCAGCTTTGCCCTGGCTGCGGCTCGTGCCATGGTGGCCCATTCCGATCTTGACGCCGAAAAAATTGTTGATCAAGCACTACGAATTGCCGCTGATATCTGTATTTATACCAATGACAACATTTCCATTGAGGTTCTTAAGTGAATAATTTCACCCCCAGAGAGATCGTTTCCGAGCTGGATCGCTATATCATCGGCCAAAACGATGCCAAACGTGCTGTGGCAGTTGCCTTAAGGAATCGCTGGAGACGCCAGCAGGTTCCGGCTGAATTACGAGATGAAATCGCGCCAAAAAATATCATTATGATCGGCCCCACCGGCGTGGGAAAAACCGAAATTGCCCGCCGACTGGCTAAGCTTGCCCAGGCTCCGTTTATCAAGGTTGAAGCGAGCAAATTTACCGAAGTTGGCTATGTCGGACGGGATGTCGAAAGTATGGTTCGTGACCTGCTGGAACTGGCCATCAATATGGTTAAAGAAGAAGAAACACAAAAGATGCAGCTCAAAGCGGAAGCCAATGCCGAGGAAAAACTCCTGGATCTACTCCTCCCCGGCGAAACCGACCAATCGCCCGACAAACAGGATCAGCGGCAGCATACCCGTGACCGGCTCCGCAAACTGTTGCGCCTCGGAGAGTTAGAAGAACGCTTCGTAGAACTGGAAGTTACGGTCAGCAGCATGCCGACCATGGGGATTTTTACCCCGCAGGGAAACGAAGAAGTGGGGATGAACATCAAAGAGATGTTTGGCAATCTGTTTCCCAAAAATTCCAAGCGTAAACGCATTAAGGTCAGTGAAGCACGCCAGCATCTGATTGAATCCGAAGCTGAGAAATTGATCGATATGGAAAATGTCATCACCCTGGCTCGTGAACGTGCCGAGCAGAATGGGATTATCTTTATCGACGAAATAGATAAGATTGCCAGCCGTGAAGGAACCCATGGCCCTGAGGTCTCGCGGGAAGGAGTGCAGCGGGATATCCTGCCGATTGTAGAGGGCAGCACTGTCAGCACCAAACATGGTTCGATCAAAACCGATCACATCCTGTTTATCGCTGCCGGGGCATTCCATACAGCAAAACCGTCGGACTTGATCCCGGAACTGCAGGGACGCTTTCCGATCCGGGTCGAATTGGATAGCCTGGATGAGAATGATTTCTATCGCATTCTCACCGAACCCAAAAATGCCCTGATCCGTCAATACATAGAGTTGCTGAAGACCGAATCTATCCAACTCGATTTTGACGATGAGGCGATTCGGGAAATGGCGAAGATTGCCAAAACAGTCAATGACCGGACAGAAAATATTGGAGCCCGGCGCCTGCACACGATTCTGGAAAAGCTCCTGGAAGATATTTCTTTCACAGCCCCGGAACTGGCCGAAAAGAAGATTAATATCGGTGCCAAAGAGGTTCAACAGCGACTGGAAAAAATTAGCCAGGACGAGGACCTCTCTCGCTATATTCTGTAATAGCGTCGCAAAAAGTCCGCCCCACAGCGTTGCAGCGGTTTTTCATGACCTCGACCTACCTATGTAGGTTTTCACCCCTGAAAAACCACTACGCCTTGTCGGACGAAATTTTTGCTTAGCTATTTTATTTGTTGAACGACTCACCATTCAGCAAAAAGGTTATAAGATAATGGCAATGGAAAAACTGATCGAAAAAGCCAATATTTTGATGGAAACGCTCCCCTGGATCAAGCGTTTTTATGGGAAAATTATTGTCATCAAATATGGCGGCAATGCCATGGTAGATGAGCAACTGAAAGAAAGCTTTGCCCGCGATATCATTATGATGAAATACATTGGACTCAATCCGGTTGTCGTTCATGGCGGTGGTCCACAAATAGGCGAGGTCCTTGAGGCAATGAAGATCAAGAGCCGTTTTGTTCAGGGGATGCGGGTGACCGATAGCCAGACTATGGATGTTGTTGAAATGGTTCTCGGGGGCAAAGTCAACCAGGAGATTGTCACCAATATCAATCTTCATGGCGGGAAAGCTGTCGGTATTACCGGCAAGGATGGCGGCTTAATTCAGGCCAGAAAACTGGAAATGAAGGCTATCAATCCAGACACCCTGACACCAGAAATTATTGATATTGGCATGGTCGGCGAGGTCGTATCTGTCGACCCGAGCATTATTATTAGTCTGGAAAAAAACAACTTCATTCCTATCATTGCCCCGATCGGCGGTGGCCTTAATGGTGAAACCTATAACATTAATGCCGATCTGATTGCCGGGAAAATTGCCGGAGCACTCAAGGCCGAGAAACTGATTTTGTTGACCGATGTCGAAGGGGTCAAGGATAAGCAAGGCAAACTCATTTCTACCATCGATGTGCAACGCGTTCCCGACTTGATCAACAACGGAACCATCTCCGGCGGAATGATCCCAAAGGTGAACTGTTGCGTCGATGCCATTGATGAGGGGGTCACGAGAGCCCACATCATCGATGGTCGAATGATGCACGCCTGTCTGCTGGAAATGTTCACCGACCAGGGAATCGGAACGGTTGTGGCGAGGTACAATTGATGAGTCATTCACAAAGCTGGATCGATCGGGGTCTGGCTCATGTTGCCAACACCTACGGGCGCTATCCCCTGGTTGCCGCAAGTGGTGAAGGCTGCTGGCTAACCGATATCGATGGCAAAAAATATCTCGATTTCCTCGCTGGTGTTGCCGTCAACAATCTCGGCCATTGCCATCCAAAAGTGGTTTCTGCCTTGCAGGATCAGGCGGGAAGGCTAATGCACTGTTCCAACTATTTCCATATTCCTCAACAGATTGAACTTGCAGAAATTCTCTGTAAACACTCTTTTGGTGACCGCGTATTCTTCTGTAACTCTGGAGCTGAAGCCAACGAAGCTGCTCTGAAACTGGTGCGTAAATACAGCGCTGATACCTATGGTCATGGCCGCTTTGAAATAATCACTGCCCAGAATTCTTTCCACGGCCGCACCCTTGCCACTATCAGTGCAACGGGCCAAGAAAAGATCCAGGCTGGGTTTGCCCCGATGATGCCAGGGTTTAAGTATGTTCCTTTCGGTGATATTCAAGATATTAGAGCAGCAATCGGCCCGCATACCTGTGCCATCATGCTGGAACCAATCCAGGGCGAAGGTGGCATCAATGTTCCACCAGAGGGATATTTGCAAGCGGTTCGAGACCTTTGTGATCAGCACAAACTGCTGCTGATCTTTGATGAAATCCAGGTCGGGTTGGGACGCACCGGAACATTGTTTGCCTATCAGCATGACAATATCGAACCCGATGTGATGACGCTGGCCAAAGCTCTGGCAGGCGGCCCACCCATCGGCGCCATGGTTGCCCGGGAAAAATATGCCGTGGCACTTGGACCTGGAACTCACGGTTCAACTTTCGGTGGTAATCCATTACTGGCCGCTGCCGGTGTTGCGGCAATGAAAGTTTTATTAGAGGACAGCATTCTGGACAATTGTATCGCCATGGGCGATTATCTGCGGACGCAACTGGAGCAGTTACAGGAACAATATCCCTTTATCACCCATGTTCGTGGTCGCGGGCTGATTCTGGGGATGGAACTGACTATTGACGGCGCCGGTATTGTTAAAACTGCTCTTGAACGTGGGCTGTTGATCAATTGTACCGTTGGGAATGTTCTGCGCTTTGTACCACCATTGATCGTGACTCGAAAAGAGATCGATCTGATGCTGGTCATCCTGGATAAAATTCTTTCTGAATTAGAAACTGGAGAATAAAATGACCAAAGATTTTCTTGCCCTTTCGGACTGGTCTCTCGAAGATCTGGAATCAATCTTCTCTCTGACCAGAGAACTGAAACAAAAACATAAAGAAGGCACTCCTCACCGGCTGCTTGAAGGACAAACTCTGGGGATGATCTTTGAAAAAAGCTCCACCCGCACCCGGGTCTCTTTTGAAGTCGGCATGTTCCAACTTGGCGGTCATGCGTTGTTTCTCCATTCGGGAACCACTCAGATGGGTCGCGGTGAGCCGATCAAAGATACCGCTCGGGTAATGTCTGGCTATTGCGACGGTGTCATGGCGCG
This sequence comes from Desulfuromusa sp., assembly GCA_027858895.1. Taxonomy (GTDB): domain Bacteria; phylum Desulfobacterota; class Desulfuromonadia; order Desulfuromonadales; family Geopsychrobacteraceae; genus Desulfuromusa. The sequence continues at coordinate 5,455 of JAQIBX010000107.1, forward strand.
AACCTATTCCCATGCCGCATTGGAAGAATTTGCCGAGCACAGCTATATTCCAGTGATCAATGGCCTGAGCGATCTCTACCACCCCTGCCAACTCGTTGCAGATATGTTCACCGTAACCGAACACAAAGCCGATTATCGTAATCTGAAATATTGCTGGATCGGGGATGGCAACAATATGGCCAACAGTTGGATTAATGCTGCAGCTGTTGCTGGCTTTGAATTACGCATTGCCACTCCGAAAGGCTATGAGCCAGACAACGACATTATTGCTATGGCTCGAAACTCTGGTGCAAATATTTTACTCACCAATCACCCACGTGAAGCGGCTGAGGGAGCCGATGTTCTCAACACCGATGTCTGGGCCAGCATGGGACATGAAGCAGAGCAACAGGAACGGATGAAAGCTTTCGCAGGATTCCAGATTAACGCCAAGCTGGTTAAGCTGGCTGATCCAGACGCAGTCGTGATGCATTGCCTCCCCGCTCACCGGGACGAGGAAATCACCGATGAAGTGGTCGAGGGAGCACAATCGATTATTTTTGCCGAAGCCGAAAATCGCCTGCACGTACAAAAGGCTATTCTGGCAACCCTGATGGCACGTTAACTTTATGCAGATAACCTGTCCCCACTGCGGCTTCAGCAAACAGATCGACCAGAAACAACTGCCGCCAGACATCACCAGGGTGAACTGCCCAAAATGCAAACAAAGTTTCCCGCTGCACCAGCAGACCCAGGAACCGGCACCCCCTCTGGATGGTGCGGCCAACGAATATCAGCCCAGCGGAAACGGCACAAAAAACTCTGCCCAAGCAGAAATAGATGCTTTGCCTAAGGCTGGATTCTGGATGCGCTTGGTCGCAACCATCATTGATGCATTCATTGTGTTTGTACTGCAATTTCTGCTCGGGTCACTGCTTGCCGTGGCGGGGTTTGCCAGTGGTGGTGGCGCTGAGGGAACTGTTGGTAATATGGCCATCCTGATACAGCTGTTTGGTTTTGTCCTTAGTGTCACCTACTATGTTGTTTTTACCGGCTACGGTGGTCAGACCCCCGGCAAGATGGCTTTGCGGATAAAAGTAATCCGTCGTGATGGATCAGCGCTCAGTTATGGTAGAGCCGCTTTTCGTGAAGTTCCAGCAAAATTCATCTCCGGAATAATTTTCGGCATTGGCTACCTGATGGTTGCCTTTGATGAACAGAAACAGGGGCTACACGACCGCATGGCTGACACATACGTCATCAAGCTTTGATGGCTCGCTATCACATTAAACTTTAGGAGCAATTAAAATGGGTAAAAAAGAAGCAGTTAAAAAAGTAGTTCTCGCCTATTCTGGCGGGCTGGATACCTCGATCATCCTCAAGTGGTTGGTTGAAGAATATAATTGCGAAGTTATCGCCTATTCAGCTGATCTCGGTCAGGGTGAAGAACTGGACAATGTCCCGGAAAAAGCTAAAAAGACCGGCGCCAGTGCCTGCCACATTCTCGATCTTAAAGAGGAATTTGCCCGTGACTTTGTCTTCCCCATGTTTCGCGCCAATGCGATCTACGAAGGACGCTATTTTCTCGGCACATCCATTGCCCGGCCATTGATTGCCAAAGCCCAAATGGAGATTGCCGCCAAAGAGGGCGCTGATGCTGTTTCCCATGGAGCAACCGGAAAAGGCAACGACCAAGTTCGCTTTGAAATCGCCTATTACCATTTCAATCCAGCGGTAAAAGTTATTGCTCCCTGGCGTGAATGGGATATGAACAGTCGCACCGCCCTTGAGGAATACGCCAAAAAACATGGGATTCCAATTCCAACCAGCAAGAAATTCCCCTGGAGTTCTGACCGCAACCTGCTCCATATTTCCTTTGAAGGCGATGTTCTGGAAAATCCCTGGGCCGAAGCTCCAGAAGAGATGTACGTCCTCACTGTCGCTCCCGAAGATGCGCCCGATCAGCCAGAATATGTTGAAATAGAATTTGAAAAAGGTGATGCTGTTGCCGTTAACGGCGAACGCCTCACCCCAGCCAATCTGCTGGCTAAACTGAATGAACTCGGCGGCAAACACGGTATCGGTCGGGTTGATCTGCTGGAAAACCGCTATGTCGGCATGAAGAGCCGTGGCGTCTATGAAACTCCCGGCGGCACTATCCTTGAGGAAGCACACCGCGGAGTCGAACAGATCACCATGGATAGAGAAGTGATGAACCTGCGTGATTCATTAGTCCCCCGCTATGCAGCAATGATTTATAACGGTTACTGGTTTGCGCCTGAGCGTATTGCCCTGCAAGCACTGATTGACGAAACCCAAAAAACCGTCAATGGCAAAGCACGGATCAAGCTGTACAAAGGTCACTGTCGAGTAGTCGGCCGTGATTCAGCAACCGACAGTCTGTTCAATGTCGATTTTGCAACTTTTGAAGCAGATGACGTTTATAACCAAGCAGATGCCGAGGGTTTTATTAAACTGAGTGCCCTGCGTTTGCGGATTGCTGCTATCCAACGTGATGCAAAGAAATAGATATATCATTTGTCAGCGGCTCGGTGGAGATTGAGATAACCACCGGGCCTGCAGGAACTGTCCTTGCAAACAGCCTTACAAAAACAGATTAAGACTTCCGTGGTTGCCTGTATCATGGATGAAAAGCAGAGAATCCTTCTGACTCGGCGTAGTATTCCGCCATTTTTTGGTCAATGGGTCATGCCCGGAGGAAAAATTGACCATGGTGAATCAATTGAATGTGCACTCCTTCGTGAAGTCAAAGAAGAGGTTGGGCTTCAGGTTAAGATAGACCAACTCGTTGATATCTACGAACATCTGGCGATTGGTCATGAAAAAGACCATTACATCATTCTCTACTACCGCGCCAAAGCCTTGACCTTTGAACTAAAGCTTAACCCGGATGAACTGAGCGAAGCGATCTGGTTTTCACATCACCAACTCCCGACGCTGAACGTCCCGCCAGGTTGTCGGCAGGTTCTGGCTCACCTCTTCCCTGAGCTAATATGGCCGAGACTGAAGCCCCCCGGAGACAATGCGGACTGCGAAATTCCCGGGGATAACTCTCTGCACTGAGTGTTGCTACTATGTTCACAATTATAAAAAAGAATATTGATATTGATTTCCAGCGTGGACACCACCTGCACTGCCTGATCAGCCAGATCCCCAACGAAATCAGCTTTGAAAAAGGACCGGATTCCCAATCTATCACCCAGCGCAAGTGGCAGCGCGTCCGCTCAGTTCTTGAACTCATCGCAAATGCCGATAGTAATTTGAAAAAAATACATTTTCTCCTCTTCCCTGAGGGAACATTACCCTACAGTCACTTTGACCAAGCTCTTTCCTTGATTACTCAAAGTTTTCCAATCAATACTGTGACCATGCTTGGCCTCGAGGCTTTTTCTCTTGCCACTTTTTCCGCTTTAACCCAACGCTTTAAGAACGACAATGAAGAGTTACTGCAATCTATCTGCGAAGATCGTCAAAGTGGAAAAATTGACGACTTACAGGTAAACAGTACTGCAATCGTCATCAAGGAGAGTACGGGGAAAGTACGAGTTTTTTTACAGGCTAAAAGCCATCCGTGCTACCACGAGGAAGCTATGGATGCCCACCATGATCTTTATCACGGCAAAGTGTTTCCCCTGTGGCATTGTCCATCCACTGGCTTTAATTTCATGGCGATGATCTGTTTTGACTATATCTACCGTACTCCCTATCAGTCCAATATCCGGCAGATAATCGATTACGCTAATGAATTGTATTTTTCCAGTCGTCAGCAACTTGATTTACTGGTAGTTTTAGAGTGTAATCCCAAACCGGAACACATCTTGTTCCGTAATGTCGTACACGGATTTTATGGTGAAATGCTCGAATCGACACCGGGAGTACATGATACTATTACTGTTTTCTGTAATGCTTCCGGCGAAACCAACGATTCTTTGTCAACAGGCTATGAAGGGCCATTTGGACACTCATCGATCATCATGCATGAGAGTCACAAAATAGCGCAGCGACAACTCCCTGATTTTACAGTCGACAATTTTGATGGGTTGCCTGTTTGCCGACTGCGTTTTAACAGTGACACAAGGCTATTTTATTTCAACCTGCCGGTCTTCCATAGGTTTGACCCGCGGACAACACGCATGCCACTGAAAATCCACCGTATTTATCAGGAAGATGGTCAAGGCAATTGGATTAACATGCGGGACATCGAAGATGGTGATCTGAATGTTCCTGATTCTCAAGGAGAACCATAATGAGCAGTAAACTCTGGGGCGGTCGTTTCACCCAGCCCACAGATAAATTTGTTGAGGAATTTACCGCCTCGATCGGATTTGAGCAACGCCTGGGCAGCTATGATATTCAGGGGTCTAAAGCCCATGCTGAAATGCTTGGGCGACAGGGGATTATTGCGGTTGCAGAGGCACAGCAGATTATTGCCGGGCTGGATAACATTCTGCATGATATTGAAGCCGGGAAGATGGAATTTTCGGTCGCGTTGGAAGATATCCACATGAATATCGAAGCGCGGCTGATTGAACAGATCGGTACTGTCGGTGGCAAACTACATACTGGGCGCAGCCGTAACGATCAGGTTGCGGTTGACATCCGCCTCTATCTGCGGGATGAAATCGATATGATTCTCGACTACCTCAAAAAACTCGAAAGTTCACTGATCCAACAAGCCGAGCAGAATCTTGATGTCATCATGCCCGGCTACACCCATCTGCAAACCGCTCAGCCAGTGCTCTACAGCCACCACATGCTCGCCTACCGCGAAATGTTTGCTCGCGATTGCAGCAGACTCAGTGATTTACGGGTCAGACTTAACCTGATGCCACTCGGTGCTGGAGCCTTGGCTGGAACCACTTTTCCCATCGACCGTGAATGGGTTGCCGAGCAACTTGGCTTCGATGGCGTGACCAGAAACAGTCTCGATAGTGTTTCCGACCGCGATTTTGCCATCGAGTTCTGTAGTTTTGCCTCGATTCTGATGATGCACCTGTCACGCCTTTCGGAAGAGTTAGTTCTCTGGTCAAGTGCCAACTTCAACTTTATCGAACTCTCCGATGCTTTCTGTACTGGCAGCTCGATCATGCCACAGAAGAAAAATCCTGATGTCCCTGAGCTGGTACGTGGAAAAACCGGTCGGGTTTACGGCAATCTGATATCATTATTAACTCTGATGAAATCGCTGCCGCTGGCATACAATAAGGACATGCAGGAGGACAAGGAGCCCCTTTTTGAGACCATTGATACAGTGAAAGGGAGCCTCAAAGTTTTCGTCGCGATGATTGCTGAGATGAAAGTTAAGGGTGATAATATGCGCATTGCTGCTGCGCATGGGTTCTCTACCGCTACCGATGTTGCCGATTATTGTGTCCGTAAGGGCTTGCCTTTCCGTCAGGCGCATGAAGTGGTCGGCAAAACAGTGCGCTATTGCCTGGAAACAGGGAAAGATATTCCTGAACTGAGTTTGGCTGAATTCCGGAACTTTTCTGATCTGATCGAAGCAGATATTTATGATTTTGTAACCCTCGAAGCCTCGGTCAATGCCCGTAAAGCAACTGGCGGAACAGCGCGGGAAGCAGTTGAACGAGAGCTTTGTCGTTTAAAATCATCTTAGGAGATCGTCGGACGTTGCGAACAAAATATTTTTTTATTACCATAGTGGCCCTGGTCCTGAGCCTTAACGCCTGTGGAACAAAAGGGCCGGTACGGCCAATCGACACACCACCAGATACGGTACAAACAGGCATAGAGAAAGCATCAGACAATTGTTCTAATTGATCGTTACACGAGGAGGAAAATATGTTTCAAGGATCTATGGTAGCAATCATTACCCCTTTTGATGCCCAGGGTAATTTTGATGAAGAAAGCTACCGCCAACTGATTGAATTTCAAATTGAGAACGGCACCGATGCCATCGTCCCCTGCGGCACCACCGGCGAATCGGCAACTTTGGATTACGTCGAACATGATCAGGTTATCAAAGCCTGCATAGAACAAGTCAATAAACGAGTTCCGGTGCTTGCCGGCACCGGTTCCAATTCTACTGCTGAAGCAATAGCGATCTCACAGCATGCAAAAGAGATGGGAGCAGACGGTGTTCTGCTGGTTTGCCCTTACTATAATAAACCTTCTCAGGAAGGACTCTATCAAAATTTCAAGGCAATTGCTGAGAATGTTGCTCTGCCACAGGTTTTGTACAACGTTCCCGGTCGAACCGGTATGAACATGGTCGCTGAAACAACTGTTCGCTTGGCAGAGATTGAAAATATTGTTGCAATCAAAGAGGCATCTGGTGACGTAATCCAAGCGAGTGAAATTATCGCCCGGGCTGGTGACAAAATTGATGTTCTCTCTGGCGATGACTTCCTCACTTTACCGTTGATGGCCTGTGGTGCCAAAGGAGTCATCTCGGTCACGGCGAACATCATGCCAAAGCAGGTGAAGGCTATGATTCAGGCGATTCAGAAAAATCGCTGGCAAGAAGCACAGCAACTGCATCTGCAGCTACTCGATGTCCATCAGGCCATGTTTATCGAACCAAATCCGGTTCCAGTAAAAACCTCTGCAGCTTTGATGGGAAAATGCCGGAACGAGGTGCGACTGCCACTGGTTGCCATGCAAGCGACCACCTTGGAAAAACTGCAGGCGGTGTTGCACAAACATAAGTTAATATAACAAAAAAACGACCCACCACAGAGACACAAAGTCACAGAGAAAATCGTCAGTACCTTCTTTTTTTTGCTCTGTGTCTCTGTGCCTCAGTGGTTTAAGGATTAAACAATATGAAAGTAGCAATTGTCGGAGCCGCCGGACGGATGGGTGGCCGGTTAATACAAGCAGTCCTCGATGCACAAGGGCTAGAATTAACCGGCGCAATCGAACGGCCCGGACACCCACAAATTGGCACAGATGCGGGATTGCTTGCAGCAGTGGGCGAACTGGGAGTGCCGATCACAGACAACCTGGCCACAACCATGGCAAATGCCGATGTCCTGATTGATTTCACCTTTCCTGACGTAACTCTAAAAAACCTGGAAATCTGCGCAAAACAAGGAAAAATGATCGTCAGTGGCTCAACTGGATTTACTCCTGAGCAGAAAGCTCAAGTGGGAAAATTCGCCGAGCAAATCCCGGTGGTGCTCGCTCCCAATATGAGCGTCGGGGTCAATGCCTGCTTCAAATTACTCAAAGAGGCCGCCAAAATTCTTGGTGATGACTTTGATGTTGAGATCGTTGAGCTGCACCACAATAAGAAAAAAGATTCGCCCTCCGGAACCGCAGTCCGCATGGGTGAAGTTGTCTCCGAAACCCTGGGACGCGATTACAATCAGGTGGCAAACTATCATCGCGAAGGGATGTGCGGTGAACGGACAAAAGAAGAGATTGGCATGCAGACAGTCCGTGGCGGGGATATTGTTGGCGAGCACACCGTTTATTTTATCGGCATGGGAGAGCGGATTGAAATCAGCCACCGTGCCATGAGCCGGGATATGTTTGCCCGTGGAGCAGTCCGTGCCTGCCAATGGTTGCAGGGAAAAGATGCCGGCCTTTATGATATGCAAGATGTTCTAGGTTTAAGCTAAATCAAATTAAGGGAGGTCTAAATGAAAAAGCTTCTGTTTCTGTTGTTTATTATATCGTTGTTCTTTATTTCCGGCTGTGAAACCTTCCGTGGACTCGGCAAAGATGTGGAAAAAGCCGGCACATGGGTTCAGGAAAAAGCCAGTTAATCAAATCGGAGCTACAAAACCAGAGGCAAGGCGATGTGATGATCAAACCGCCTTTCCTCTATCCATTTACTTTTTTCAGGAGAACATTTCATGGCACGTATTAACGACAATTATCTAAAACTGCAAGCTGGCTACCTGTTCCCGGAAATCAGCCGTCGGGTCAGTGAATTTACCCAAACCAACCCACAGTCAAGTGTCATCCGTCTTGGGATTGGTGATGTCACCAAGCCACTGGTTCCAGCGGTCCTAAAAGCCTTCCACGATGGTGTGGATGAAATGGCCAACAGTGCGACCTTCCATGGTTACGGCCCGGAACAGGGATATAACTGGCTGGCACAGGTGATCATTGACAAAGCGTATAAACCGCTTGGTGTCGACTTGAAACCTTCTGAGGTTTTTATCTCCGATGGATCCAAGTGTGACAGTGCCAATATTCTCGATATTTTTGATCTTGGCAACAAGGTCGCCATTGGCGATCCCGTCTATCCAGTTTATAATGATACAAACGTTATGGTTGGTCGTAGTGGTCAAATGAACGATAAAGGCTACTATGACGGTCTAGTTTACATGCCCTGTACCGAGGAAAACAGTTTTAATCCTGATTTTCCCGTCGAGAATGTCGACCTGGTCTATCTCTGTTCTCCCAATAACCCAACCGGCACCGTGACCACCAGAGAGCAACTGAAAGCCTGGGTTGATTACGCGATTAAAAATGACGTGGTGATTCTGTTTGATGCTGCCTATGAAGCATTTATTACTGAAGCTGACATTCCCCACTCCATCTACGAGATTGAAGGGGCCAAGCAATGTGCTATCGAGTTCCGTTCTTTTTCTAAAACAGCGGGATTTACGGGAGTCCGTTGCGGCCTAACCGTCGTTCCGGAAGAGCTGCTGGGAACCACCTCCAAAGGGGAAAAATACAGTTTCAATAAACTCTGGAACCGCCGACAGTGCACCAAATTTAACGGCGTTTCCTATCCCGTACAGAAAGCTGCCGCTGCGGTTTACAGCGATGAAGGTTGGCAACAGACAAAAGAGATTATTGATTTTTACATGGAAAATGCCAGAATCATCCGCGAAGGACTAACCGAAGCCGGTATTCAATGTTATGGCGGTGTCAATGCTCCCTACATTTGGCTGAAAACTCCGCAAGGAATGAGCAGCTGGGATTTCTTTGACAAACTTCTCAACGAATGTTTTGTCGTCGGCACCCCCGGTAGCGGCTTTGGCCCCAGCGGAGAGGGGTATTTCCGGCTTTCGGCTTTTGGTGAGCGGGAGAATGTTGAAACGGCTGTGCAACGAATCAAGGAGAAATGGGGCAAATAACGAATCGTCAGATAGATTGTCTAAAAAAGGCGTCCGCTGCGACGCCTTTTTTTATGTACTTTTTTGTGATCATGGCAAGAGTTGATGTTCACTGAAATAGTGTTAATCCGACCATGAGCTTCCTATTTTACAAAAGAGAAAATGACTATGATGAATATTACACCTGAAGTTGTCGCTCAGCTCGAGCGGATTCTGTGTTCTGTAGAGATTCTGCTGCCGAAAGCAGTCAAACTCTGCATTAATCGCTGGAGCAAGCAACTCGGTCAAGAGATTCCCTGGAGCGAACAGCGATTAAATGGACACACGAAAAGACCAAACGCTACGGCCGAACCGCCTATCAATTTTCGAAGAACTGGGTTGGAAAATATCTGTTGAAATAATTTTTATGGATTTGATAAAAAAAGGCTGGCATCAGAGGAGAGGACTCTCATTGCCAGCCTAAAATTGAAGGTTCTGAACATTTTTCGAAACCACCCAAATTCCACTGCCACACAGAATGATTGGGCGAATATCCAGAATAAATGGAATTGCAGGAGGTAATATCTATAGAGTTTAGTCTTCCTTTAATGAGTAAAAATATCCTGCTACATCGTCTAACGCAATAGGATCGATTCGGTTGACGATAAAGTTTATTTTTTAATGAAGTCACAGCTTCTCCCATCCATCGCTGCAAGATATAAAGGCATGAAATCCTCTCCAGATAACTCCTGAGTACTCAGAAGTGCCCACCTGATAACATTTTCACAGTCTATTAATACCATTTGAGTAGGTAATAACGAACGTAGAGATAGATCATCGACAGAAAAACGGTCAGGAGCATGACGGGCAAACCATACTTGAAAAACTGCCCGAAAGTAATTTTGTGGCCTGCCTTTTCGCTCAGACCGAGCACAATAACATTGGCGGATGCGCCAATAGGGGAACCATTGCCACCGAGACAGGCACCGAGCGCAAGAGCCCACCATACCGGCATCATCGCCAGATGCTGAATGTGCTCAACCGTTGCCATCCCGGTCTCCACACCGTAGACCTTGTGAACCATATCGATAAGTAAGGGATTCATGGTGGCGACAAAGGGAATATTGTCGACAACCGCCGAGCAGATGGCCGAGAACCAGAGCATAACCATGGCAAGCATGGTCATATTTTCTGGCTGGGGATTGGTGACGGCGATCATCGCGCGGGACATATCTGCTACGAGTCCAACCTTAACGATACCTCCAATAATAATGAACAGGCCGATGAAAAAAAAGATGGTTGGCCACTCCACTTCGGCGAGAATACTGTGCGGTTCTTCGCCGGAGATAAACAGCAGTGTTGTTGCTCCCATCAGGGCGATTGTGGCGGGTTCATAATGGAAAATCCCATGCAACATGAACCCGATAATTGTCAGACTCAGAACAATCAATGACTTTTTCAATAATGCCGAATCCTTGATCTGTCCTCTTTCCTGCAAAGACATGATCCGTTTCTTGAGCTCCTCGCGGACCTGCAACCTTTTTCCGAAAACAACTTTCCAAGCCAGCATCCAAAGGAGAAAAATAATGATGACTGCCGGGGCAAGGTGGTAGATGAAATCCATAAAATTGAGTCCTGCCTTGGAGGCGATCATAATGTTCGGCGGGTCACCAATCAGGGTCGCGGTGCCGCCGATATTGGAGGCCAGAACTTCGGTAATCAAATAGGGGATAGGATTGATCTCCAGCTGTTCAGCGATGAACAGTGTCACCGGCGCGATGAGCAGAACCGTGGTGACATTATCGAGAAAAGCGGAGCCGACAGCAGTGATAATTGCGAACAGGGCCATAATCCTGAAAGGTTCGCCTTTGGCGACTTTAGCGCACTTAATGGCCACATACTGGAATATTCCGGTTTTTGTCATGATGTTGATGATGATCATCATGGAGATGAGCAGAAAGATAACATTCCAGTCGACGCCAAGATCTATATCGTTAAAGGCTTCCTGCTGCAGCAGGACTTTGGTGATCAGAGTGAGGGCTGCGCCAAGCAGAGCAACCTTGGTTTTGTGGATTTTTTCAGAAATGATAAGTGCGTAAGAGACTAGAAATATAGCCGTTGCTGTCCAGAACATGGATCACTCCGTTCATTTATGCAAATTGTATCAGAACACTCTACATATCCCTGAACTTAGAGCAACGAGACATCCACGGGTCCCTTGTCGTCAAGGTTGAACAGCGAACAGTTATTAACCAGCTGGACAAGGATGTCCCTACGTGTGATTTCACCGAGTATTTTCCCCTGCGCATCAAGCACCGGTAGTGTGTTGAACCCTCTTTCGGCAATTAGAGTGTTGGCTTCAAGGAGCTGATGGTGAGGGTGCAAAAACACAAACTTTGTGATCATGATGTCACTTGCACACCTGTGCTTGACTTTTTCAACCTGTTTTTGCAGAAAGTCAGCATCATCGGTCAAGGAACGTGCCAGGTCTGCGTCCATGTAGGAAGGTACAATTTCTTTCAGCAGATCCCGCGCCGAGACAATTCCGAGCAACTTGTAATTTTTATCCACGATATAAGCCTGCCGTGGGGTGGGATCTGCGATTTTACACAACAGACTTTTGTAATCACAGTCGGGTTTGGCAAGAACCAGTTTTGTTCTCATGCATTCAGAAACGTTCATAGAGCCACCCCTTTCTTTAGTGCCATAGATATCCGGGAGAATCATCGTTGCTGGCGGAATTGTAACATTAACAACTCGGATTACAAGCGATACCAGAGGCTCAGCGTAGAGCTTTTATTTGCAGACCATCACCTCCCCTTCTTCACCCGAAATCCCGATTTTTCCAGCGCAGCGGCCAGATTCGTCGATGGCTTATTGACTGTTTCTTTTTCCGGTTTTCTGACCTGCCGTTGTTCCACCTTCTTTTCCTGTTTGGGCTCCTTGCTACGCATGGTCAAGGATATCCGTTTGCGTTGCAGGTCAATCTCCAGCACCCTTACCTGCACTTGCTGCCCGACCTTGACCACATCGTTGGGGTCTTTGACAAATTTGTCGGCAAGCTGGCTGATATGAACCAAACCATCCTGATGGACGCCGATATCGACAAATGCACCAAAGGCAGCAACATTAGTCACGACACCGTTTAAAGTCATTCCCTCTTTAAGATCCTTGATCTCCATTACATCTTCACGAAAGCTGGTCGATACAAAGTTCTCCCGCGGGTCACGCCCAGGTTTCTTCAGTTCGTTGATAATGTCACGTAAAGTTGGCAGACCAACATCCGCCGCAACATAGCAATTAAGATCGATTGAATCTAACCGCACCGCTTCAGAGGCCAGTTTCTTTAAATCAACACCAGCATCTGCGACCATCTTCTGTACCAGTTTATAGCGTTCCGGGTGCACCGCTGTATTGTCAAGTGGCTGTTCAGCATCGCGGATACGTAAAAAACCTGCTGCCTGTTCAAATGCCTTATGTCCAAAGCGTGGAACCTTGAGGAGTTGTTTCCGCTGGGTAAACATGCCGTTTTCATTTCGATAACTGACAATCGACTTGGCGAGCGATTCACCAATCCCCGAAACGAAACTGAGCAAAGCCCAACTCGCCGTATTCAGGTCAACGCCAACATAGTTAACGCAGGATTCAACCACCTCATCCAGAGACTTTTTCAAGGCCGTCTGACTGACATCGTGCTGATACTGACCAACGCCGATACTCTTGGGATCAACTTTGACCAGTTCAGCCAGGGGATCTTGCAAGCGTCGGGCAATGGAGATTGCCCCGCGTACGGTCAAATCGAGCTCAGGAAACTCCTCACGGGCAATATCAGAGGCAGAATAGACACTGGCACCGGCCTCACTGACCATCACCACCGGTAGCTTTTTAGCAACCGCTTTCAGACCCTGGCGAACAAACTGATCCATCTCCCGACCGGCAGTGCCATTACCAATCGCAACCATTTCAACCTGGTGGTTTTCAAGAAGGCGTAACAGATCTTGTTGTGCTTCTTCAATTCGACCTTTGCCAGTATGCGGGTAGATCGTGACATGTTCGAGAAAACAACCCGTCTGATCAACAACCGCCAACTTGGAACCAGTGCGCAAACCAGGGTCAACACCGAGCACCCGAGAACTCCCTGCCGGAGCAGCTAGCAATAAATTGCGCAGATTTTCGGCGAACACTCGAATTGCTTCTTCATCAGCAGATTTTTTAGCCTGTAAGCGCAGTTCAACTTCAATTGATGGTGCCAATAGGCGACTATAGGCATCGACAATTACCAACCTGAGCCAATCGTGGTACGGAGTTGATTCTGGAATCAACAACCGACCAAGACGTAAAAGAATCTCCTCTTCAGGAGCTTCAACCGTCAACCGCAGCACATCTTCTTTTTCACCGCGCCGCATCGCCAGCATTCGATGGGATGGAACTTGCCACAGCGGTTCGCTAAAATCGTAGTACATCTCATATTTGCTGACCGTTCCAGCCTTGCCGCGAGCCGGTTGTGAGCTGAATACTCCTTGCTGCCAGGTCAGCTGACGAACAATTGCACGGATTTCAGCGACATCGGCAAACCGTTCTGCCAAGATATGCCCCGCACCCTGAAGAGCAGTTTCTACATTGATAACCTCATGTTCGGGATTGATAAAAGGAGCGGCTAGCGCTTCTATCCCCACGCTAGAGTTGACAGCCTGCAAAAGCAGCTCGGCCAGTGGTTCCAAACCTCGCTCTTTCGCAATGGTCGCCTTAGTGCGTCGCTTTGGTTTATAGGGTAGATAAAGATCCTCCAGCTCGTTTTTTTGCCGGCAAGAGATAATTTTGGCCAGGAGTTCAGCCGTCATCTTTCCCTGTTCTTCGATCGATTTGAGTACCGTCTGACGGCGTTCGTCCAACTCTTTAAAATATGTTAACCGCTCCTGTAACTGCCTGATCTGAACCTCATCCAGTTCTCCGGTGACCTCTTTTCGATAACGGGCAATAAAAGGAACCGTTGCGCCCTCTTCAAGCAGCCCGACAGTTTGTGCGATCTGGCTCTTTTGCAGGCCAGTTTCTTCAATCAAAATCTGGAGGATATCAAATGTATTTATACGGTTCATGGGTGCCCTTTTTATAGATCTTTTTCAGGTTAGACTTAAGAATGAGAAAGGATCGCGATGCTACCACGCCGGTCAATATTTGCAAAGACGAGTGCAGAACAAAAGAAAGCAACCAATTACAGCTGAACCAAAAAAAGGCGGCCATCCGGCCGCCCTTTAAGTTTCGTTAACACATCAATCAAAAGTTCCGCTTAGGTAACTGCCAAACCCGGTTACTCGAAGGCGATTCCGGGTCATCATCGATAAAAGACCCTTCATAGCCAAAAGTAAATAAAACAACACCCTCCTTAATTTGTAAAGTTCTGGCAAATATTGTCTTATCATCAAGGTCACTGCTCAAAGTTCGGGCAATATCCAGATAATTAACAACCAGCATATCCTTATCCAGGAAAAATAGTTTTAATTTTAAATCCGACACCCGAGTATAATTACCCTTGGGATGATTTGAAAAAGTTAAAGCCCCATCAATATTAAATTGACTACCTTGATGATCAAACGAATAGTCTACCGTCACATAGAGATCCTGCCAGCGCTGCTTTTCTACCTGCCCTGCAGACAAACTGACGACTCCCTCTGCATCAGCTTTAGCACCTTGGTAATAAGTTGTCGTGGTCTGACAACCCAAAAGTATTAAACCAAATAAAAAAGTTGAGATAATCCATAGTTTATTTTTCATATTCTTTACTCCAGTTAAGAGCTATCAATACATATGAACTTTACTATATAGATAAAGAAAGATAAAAGATAGACGTGTGGAAGGATTTTGCACTTGATGTCCACCAAACAGTTTTAAACAAAGCGCGTCACATATGCTATGGTCAAGGCCATTCTTCAATTCTCATATGGAATTTAAACATGAAAAAAACTGGTGTTTTCCTCCTCGGGCTGTTTTCGCTGATTTATCTTTTGAATCCAACAGCGGGCTTTTTTGAACTCATCCCCGACAATATTCCGCTTATCGGCAATCTTGATGAAGCAGCAGCAGTCACCCTGCTGCTGATGTGCCTGCGCGATTTCGGCTATGATCTGCCAAACATTTTCACCCCGAAGCAATAACATTATCCTCAATCTGTAGATCCAACTTGAGCAAAGAAAAAGGCGTGATTGGAGCTGAAGAGTGGTGGATTGCGTTTGACAATATTACGGATAATCGGAGATCCGAGCAGCCGTTGATTTAAAAATTTGCGTGCAGCTGCGCGATTCCAATCGGTTGTGGAGTGAAATGTATGGTAAAGGCCCAGAGGGCTACCATCATCGCGTAATTGGGAACTGGCTATTCCGTACAGTTCAGGGTTGTCCAGCAATTCTGACCCTCGTGGCAGGTTCATAATTGAGATATTGAGAAAACCAATTTTCTGCGCATGCTCTTCCAGAAAGTTCAAAGTCATTTCGGCATCGACTTCTGTCTCTCCGGGCGTTCCGAGCATAATGTAAACATAACTGGCAATGCCGGCCTCAGCTAGATTATTGAGTATCCTGACAGCTGATGCCAGCTTGAGCCCTTTCCCCAGATTATCCAGAACAGTCTGCGAACCACTCTCCAATCCTAACTGCAACATACGACATCCAGCAGCGGCGAGTTGTTGGACGAAATCAGGATCTTCCAGTACCGATTCAAATCGCACAAATCCAAACCAGGATAAATGTTGCAGATTGTCTCTTTGCTCCGCAACACTTTTCAATATATTGGCCGGAATAGCGTTGTCGGTCAGATGAAAGTTGTTGACCGCATAGCGTTTGGATAATTGAACCAACAAATCGGGGAATTCATCCGGGTGATAACTTCGATAAGGATGGACAGGAGCCGCGGCTTCAGGACAAAACAGACATTTTCGCCAATAACAACCACGCGATGCACTGACCGGCAACACTGGTTGCAGGCTGAAATAACGATTAATCTCTGCAAATGAAAAATCGGGCATAAAATTGATCGTGGAAGCATCGGCAAGATACGGCTTTGTATGAACTTGCTGCGCTGCCAGGGCAACAAGAGAAGCCTCCCCCGGTCCAAAAACCAGGAAGTCAAAAGGTGGTAGAGTTAAATTATGTTGGCGCAATGGCTCCTGCCAGGAAGTCAGTAATCCACCCCCGGCAATCAATTGTAAATCTGGATAGTGGCTTCGCAACAACCCAGCCAGTTCAAAGGCGGGAAAAACCTGATGTAGATAATTAATTGAAATGGCCACCCGCTGTGGGTGGCATGCTGCTATCTTGGGCAATATTTCAGTTTCAAAAAATGGATAAAATATTGTCCGAGCCTGACCACAACTGAATAAGCTTAAATCCTCAGGATTAAAAATAGAGTAAGATTTATATTGATAATCGCCCAGCGTTAAGCGTTCATCTTTACTATTTGACCAAAGACCTAACAGCAAATTCAAGTAACGAACAGCGGTGCTATAACGAGAGAAAGAGGTTGCCCCTCCTGGTGAACGCAATAAATCGAGAGAGTGTTGGCGATGCTTTAATGCCCTTGAAATAGATGTCTTTGGATTTTTCCCAGCCAACCCTGACAACCGCTCTTCATCCAGAAGATAAATATAAGCATCCAGATTAGCATCCAAAACTTCCGTACTCATCCCCGCTGTGTGCAAGGCCGAACGGAGAATTGCCAGCGAAAGTGGTGGTTCAGAGGGAATGAGCGCGGGTGGTTGCAGAAGCAAGATATCAATCATGGCAGTACAACCGGCAAACCCTCATCCAGCCAACCGAAAATTCCATCAGAAACATTATAGATGTCTTCATTCGATGTCACTTCAATCAGATATTCACAGACCAGACTGGTCCGCTGTCCAGTCCGTCAAATAAGCACTAGAGGCTGCTCAATCCGCACCAGTTGTTCAAGCTGCCGGAGCCATTGATCAGGTTGGCAGACACCCTGCGCATCAAAAAATGTCAGCAGATGGCTCCCGGCAACAATTCCGGTCAATTGCCACTCTTCTGGGCGACGAACATCAACAATTGCCGCACCCTGCTGCAACAGATCAGGAACCGTTGTACTTATTATCTGTTTATATTTTCTACGCATCGTCTTTTCCTCGAAAATTTAATAAGTATATACTGATGACAGTTTAAAAGGTCACTCTCGACAAGTAAACGCATTCGGCAGAAAATAAGCTGTAATTACCGGAGGAGAAATACCTGTTGAATTTTTTACTGTTTTATCAACCCATTTTCTGACAGAGGCACTGCTATGCTACCATTTTACAACTAGATCCTCGTTACCACCGACTTTACTCCAAATTCAGAATATGCCTTTAAACACGCTGTCATGCTTGCCCGGCGCAATGATGCAAAGATTTACCTGCTTCACGTACTGCCACTGGTTGATTCCTCAATGCGCGGCTACCTCTCTTCGATGCCGGGAGAAAGCAGACTGGCAGAATTTGAGCAAAACAATATGGATAAAGCCAGGGACGAATTAAAACAGAATCTGGACAATTTTGCGAAAACGGAATTGGCAGACTTCCCTGAAGATTTAGCCCGTTTCGCCGGGACAGAAATTGCGATCGGCCATCCGGTCATCAAAATTCTGGAAACTGCCAACAGGTTAGATGTCGATCTGATTGTGATGGGGACGCATGGAAAAGGGGTACTGGAACAGGCTTTCCTGGGGAGCGTTGCCGAAAAAGTACTACAAAAATCAACCAAGCCGGTGTTTGTTGTGCCACTAGCAAAATAGTTTAAATCTTTATCAACGGTGGCTGAGCAGAATTCTTTATTTAGCCACCGTATTTTTTTGTGGAATCAGAATCACCTACCCAAAAAATTATTGAAACAGTGCTTTCGATTTAAAATTGAAGTGGTAAATTTCGTAAGATCCCCCCCTATCAATCATGCTAATTATTACCTTAGCATCGCCGGTTGAATATTGAGCCTCAACCTCATAGGTTATCACCGGCTCGTTTATCAGTTGCACATTACCGCCAGTCCCGTCTGTCGATTTATTTTTGAAAGTTGCATCCCCGATACTTTGAAGTTCTCCTATGTCGGCCAGTGCAGCCAAAATATTTGCCAGATTCTCTGCCGAAACTGTTTTCAAAACCTCCGGAGCCATCAATTGTTTGACAATCTCAGGATCCCATGTGGATATTTTAGGGAGGGTTTCCATGATATAGGGAACAGCTGTACCATCATATTGAGATGACTGCATTGACCCGTAGATGAAAAATGCTGAAAATCCAGTCACAAAAACAAAAATCACATAAATAATAAATTTTTTTACTTCTTTTCTCACTTCTCCATCCTTCTCATAAGAAAACAATAAACAGAGTTCATCACCAAGATAACCCTACTGACGTGCCAAGCGTGAATTTTCTATTCGAATCTCAAAATTGGTGCGGAAAGGGTTAATATCCAGCCCACCCCGGCGAGTATAACGAGCGTAAACGGTCAGTTTTTCGGGCTGACAATAGCGCATCAAATCAACAAAAATCCGCTCAACACATTGCTCGTGAAATTCATTGTGTTGTCGGAAAGAGATCAGGTAGCGCAGTAACGCTTCAGGATCAATTTTACTGCCCTGATAACGGACCAACACACTCCCCCAATCGGGTTGATTGGTCACCAGACAATTGCTTTTCAGCAAATGACTATACAATTCTTCTTCAACCATCTGTTGCGGATCGATGGAATTTTCCAACAACGAAGGGTCAAGTGAATAATCATCGACTGCAATATCCAGGTCGTCAATACAATGGCCAGGAAAGCGCTGGAGCTGTTCGGTAATAAATTGATCACTATCAAGTAAGCGCACTCGAACTCTAGCCCCGGCAGTCCTGGATAAATCTTCTGTCATCCGTTCTTCAACTTGGTCAAAGTCAGAAAAACGGGTTTGATTAAATGAATTCAGGTAGAGCTTGAATGATTTTGATTCAATCAGGTTGGGAGATTCGCAAGGGATATGAAATTCCCCCATAGCAATAACCGGCTTCCCTTTCAGATTGAGCCAGGAAAGCTCAAAAGCATTCCAGATATCATAGCCACTAAAAGGCAAATTTTCGGTCACGCCAATGACATCCCGCTTGATCTGTCGAGAAAAAGGGCAGAGCAGTTTCGGGTCGTAGTCAGCATTATAGTTGGTCGCTTTGCCCAATGGCAAAAGCGCTTCAAAATCTGACATAAGCTCCTTTTGGATCAACGGCTGGGCGAAAAAATATAACCATTTTCAGAAGATTGCTGATATGCTTTGCTGGTCGATTCAATCGAAGCATAGGTCCTTTTTACTCAACCGTCAACACGGAGGATATTCGCATGAACACAATCAAAGTTGGCTTACTCGGATTCGGTACAGTTGGGACCGGCGTCGTCAGAAACTTTCAACACAATAGTGAACTGATTCAGCAAAGACTATCTCACAAACTGGAATTGACCAAGATAGCAACACGTGATGTCGATAGGGATCGCGGAGTGCGGTTGGAGCCGGGTGTTTTAACCTCCGACATTGATGAGGTTATTGCCAACCCGGAGATCGATGTTGTTATTGAATTAATCGGCGGCTATGAACCGGCTAAAAGCTACATCCTGAAAGCGATTGCGAATGGTAAACATATTGTGACCGCCAACAAAGCCTTGATGGCGGTTCATGGTCAGGAAATCATTGCAGCCGCAAACCAGCAAGGGGTTACGGTCATGTTTGAAGCTGCGGTTGGCGGCGGTATCCCCATTATCTCTGCAATAAAAGAAAACCTCTGTAGCAATAAATTCAGTTCTGTACTGGGGATATTGAATGGAACATGCAACTTCATTCTAACCAAAATGAGTCAGGAAGGAAGCAACTTTGCTCCGGTTCTACAAGAAGCACAGGAGCTGGGATACGCTGAAGCAGATCCAACCTTTGATATTGAAGGCGTTGACACTGCTCATAAAATTGCCCTGTTGGCCGCCCTCTGCTTCGGGACAACCGTTGACTTTGACCAGGTCTACACCGAGGGGATCAGTAAGATATCAGCGATAGATATCGAATTTGCCAAGCAGATGGACTACACAATCAAACTTCTGGCGATCAGCAAAAACCACGGCGATCAAATTGAAGTGCGGGTTCATCCCACGATGATCCCCAAAAGGTACCAGCTCGCCCAGATCAATGGTGTTTTTAACGCGGTCCGCCTAATCGGCGATTTTGTCGGGCCAACTCTTCTCTATGGAAGTGGAGCCGGGATGGATGCAACAGCCAGTGCAGTTATGGGAGATGTGATGGCAGTCAGTCGTGACCTGATTGCCGGAGGGAAACCGCGCGTACCGATTCTTGGCTACAATGCCGACAAAATCAAAAACCTGCCGATCATGGCAATGAGCGAGGTTGTCAGCAACTACTATCTGCGCTTTACCACTGCAGACCAAATCAGCGTTCTCGCAAAGATTGCCGGTTGTCTGGGTACGCACAATATCAGCATACAGTCCATATTACAGCCTGAAGAGCGTGAAATAGATTCCGTTTCGATTGTCGTGATGACACATGAAGCGAAAGAAGCCGATATTACCTCAGCTTTGGCTGAAATCGAACAACTCGATGTCGTGTTGCAACCGACCTGCCTGATCCGGGTTGAAAATGCCCCGGTTTGACTTATACTGAGGTACAGGGGCACGGAACACACGTGCCCCTGTATCGCTGAAACTTGCCCCTCTCACCCCCCCCAGAAAACAGTAAAACACTCACTTCTTATTACAATAGTAAAACCATTGTTCACTTTTAGTTACAATAGTAAACCACCATTGACAGTTTTTTTTCCCAGTGATAAGTATGCTCACCCTTTAGAACGATGCGTAATTTAAACTGGGCTGTGGCCCACAACTTTAACACGAGGTGTACAATCATGAATGTGAACCACTTGAGGCAAAAGGAAGCGTATAATGTAGCAATCGTCGGTGCGACAGGCGCCGTCGGTGAGACTTTATTAAACATTCTTGAGCAGAGAAAATTTCCGATCGATACGCTCAAGCTTTACGCATCCAAACGCTCTAAGGGGAAACAGGTCACATTCAAAGGCACGACGTACACCATCGAGGAACTAACGGAAGACTCTTTTGAGGGTATCGATATTGCTCTTTTCTCCGCCGGCGGGTCGCAGAGCAAGAAGTATGCACCCCACGCAGTAAAAGCTGGAGCCATCGTCGTCGACAACAGTTCCGCATTCCGGCTCGACCCCTCCGTACCGTTGGTCGTACCAGAGGTCAACCCGGAAGATATCGCCTGGCATAGCGGGATCATTTCCAACCCGAACTGTACGACCATCATCATGTTGGTAGCGCTCAAGCCGCTCTACGATTACAGCCGTATCCGTCAGGTCTTCGTTTCAACTTACCAATCCGCCTCCGGTGCCGGTGCGCAGGCGATGGAAGAGCTGAAGCAGCAGGTTCGCTCCTGGGCATCAGGTGACGATATCTCGGTCAAAAAGTTCCAGCACCAACTGCTATTCAACGTCATTCCCCATATCGATACGTTCCAAGATAATGGCTATACCGGGGAAGAGATGAAAATGTTCAACGAAACCCGCAAGATCATGCATGACAACGAAATCAGGGTATCTGCAACCTGCGTCAGAATTCCGGTGCTGTATTCACACTCCGAATCTGTCTCCGTTGTCACCGAGAACGAAATCACACCGGAAAAGGCAAGAGAACTGTTTGCCAATGCTCAGGGCCTCAAAGTGATTGATAATCCGGCCGAGTATCAATATCCGATGCCGCTCGATACACAATTTGGGGATGACTGTCACGTTGGACGGATTCGAAAAAACATCGCTGAAGACAATACACTCAACTTCTGGATCTCAGGTGACCAGATCCGTAAGGGTGCAGCGCTGAACGCAGTTCAGATTGCCGAACGCCTGATCGCAGATATGGGCGCCGCCAGTAATCGATTCTTGTCCGCAAGTTGATTGCGTACATGTAGAGAGTTAAGTAATAACTTAAAAATCGCAGGGCAAGTGAACAACACCCGCAGAAAAAAATAACTGTGGTGACATATGCGCGCAACACCATTACCGACAAAGCCCAGCTCATGAATGCTGCCGAGGAGGCAGGACGGCTCGGCTATGCCAAAGATGTCTACGAATTCAGTAACGAGGTGTTAAGTATTGCAGCACCGATATATAATTACGAGTACCGTATCATTGCCACGCTCGGCATCTCCGTCCCAGCCAGACGACTCTCCGAAATTGGTCTGTCAGGATATCTACCTGTTCTGCTTGATGCCACCAACGAGATTTCACGCCATTTCGGCAGTGAGCAAAATATGGCCTCGGGTGCCTTTCCGTAAAAAGAGAACACAAAAGTTTTCAACAAATATCAACTTGAATCCGCACCCACAAAAAACAAGATCTCCACACCTTATTGCTGATCCCGTCAGCACCGCACAATAACAACATCCGATTGCAATAAAGCGCCTCAAAAACCTGCACTTTTATCAATGCAGTTCTTTACGTTATAGTCACAAAACTCACAACTGACAAATCAATCTTTCTCGTAAACATTTCTGTTGACAATAGATTCCCGTTTGCATACCATTCCAACATGTCACGCTATTTAAACGAATGTTCAAATAATAAAACCGGAAGTTACAAGCTATCGACAACTGTCATAAAGGCCTTTCAGGTTCTTGAATACGTGGGTGGCAACCAGCCGGTTCAACCCTCACAAGTAGTCAGAGCGCTAGGGCTGAACCGAACCAACGTCCACCGCCTGCTCGCAACCCTGGTACAAATCGGCTATGTCGTCAAAACAACGGAAGGCTTCAGCCTGACCTTCAAGCTCCTGAAATTGGGACGGACGATACCGCTCAGCAAGGACTTACGCAA
>JAQIBX010000131.1 GCA_027858895.1 Desulfuromusa sp.
ATGTCTCTTGAGGGAGGGCTGATTGTGGCCCCAGGTCATTTGGGCAAGTTGGATGTTACCGAGGAATCTTTGCTGTTTATCGATCTGACCGGTTGTGATCAGATCCTGCGGGCACGGATTTTAGGCTTATTGCAGAGCTACCGACTTTTTACTGAAGATGGCAGTATTCATGGGTACCTCGGTAAATTATTGAAAAGCGCAGCTCCCCAGGCGTTCACTATTTATATGCAGGGGGAACTGGTATGGGTGGCGCTGGCTAGTGAGTAGGGAAAGAAATCATGCTAAAAACTACTACTTTAGTCGAGAATCCTTGAGCTAGGTAAAAGATCTGTAGTAGTCTGATCCAAATGAGTTTTTCAGTGTGAAGTCAGGAGCTATTATGAGTAAAAAACAGGAAGAATATATCCCAAAATGGATTGCCTGGGAGAGTACCCAGCGCTGTAATCTTAACTGTGTGCATTGCCGTTGCTCTTCAGATATGTCGGCTGCAGAGGGAGATTTTAATACCGCAGAAGCATTTAAAATGATTGATGATATCTGTGAAGTCAGCAAGCCGGTGCTGGTGCTTTCCGGTGGTGAACCGTTGTTGCGAAAAGATATCTTTGAGATTGCTCAATACGGAACTGACAAAGGTTTACGGATGTGTATGGCGACCAATGGTACCTTGGTTACCGACGCTGTTTGTGAGAAGATGAAGGCTACCGACATCAAGATGGTGGCCTTGTCTCTGGATGGTTCAACTGCTGAAATTCATGATGATTTTCGCAAAAGCCTGGGGGCTTATGCAGGTGTTATCCGTGCGGCTGCAACCCTGAAGCGAAATGGTATTCCGTTTCTCATCAATTCATCTTTTACCAAGCGGAATCAACAGGATGTCGCTGCAACCTTCAAGGTAGCAAAAGGGCTGGGAGCAACTGCCTGGTATATGTTTATGATTGTTCCGACCGGGCGCGGTGAAGAGATCATGAACGAGTTGGTTTCGGCAGAAGACTACGAAGAAATCCTCGCCTGGCACTATGAACAGGAAAAGCATGAAGATGACATCCTGATGCGTCCGACCTGTGCCCCTCATTACTATCGGATTGTGCCGCAGATGGCGAAAGCCGAAGGGGTTGAGTTTAAACGGCGCAGTCTGACCTTTTCCACCGGCGGCGGTAAAGGTTGTATCGCAGCGCAGACGATCTGTCTGATCGATTGTTTTGGTAACTTGAAGCCCTGTTCCTATTTCCATTCTTCGGTTGGTAATGTCAAACAGATCCCGTTCAAAGACCTCTGGTTCAATTCCAAAGTTTTTAATGATCTGCGCGATTTCAGTAAGTATAAAGGTAAGTGCGGCGAGTGTGAATTTATCAATGTTTGTGGCGGGTGCCGGGCCAGAGCCGATGCGGTTTATGGCGATTATATGGCAGAAGAGCCCTTCTGTAATTATATTCCGCCACGGACGCAGAAGCGGCTGGAAAAAGAGGCCGCAGAGAACGCCCCAAAATAATGTTAGGGGCGATCCTTGTGATCGCCCTTGGTTCATTTGTTGATCGCAAACGGGCGAATACAATATTTGCCCCACCGCATAGAATTTAACAGGAGGAATATCCCTATGGCCACTGAATACAATTTTATCAAAGCCTGCTGGGGGCAACCGGTTGATCGGGTTCCCGTCTGGTTGATGCGTCAGGCCGGACGCTATCTGCAGTGTTACAAAGACGTTCGCGCCAAGGGTGGTGGTACCTTTCTTGATTTGTGTAAAGATCCCGCCCGAGCTGCGGAAGTGACTATCCAGCCAATCGATATTCTTGATGCCGATGCCGCTATCATGTTTTCCGATATTTTGACCCCGATAGAGCCGATGGGGATGAAGCTTGATTTTGTCCCCGGCCCGGTTTTCGAGAACCCGATTCGTACGGCAGCTGATGTTGATGCCTTGGTAGTTCCAGAAGATATGGCAGAGGCTGTTTCCTTCGTGCCAGCTATTATTAAGCGTTTGCGCATAGCCTTTGAGGGTCGTGTCCCTTTGATCGGTTTTGGCGGGGCTCCTTTTACTTTGGCCTGCTATATGGTTGAAGGAAAGGGGAGTAAAGACTTCGCCAGCCTCAAACAGATGATGTATGCCGATTTCCCCCTTTATGATGCACTGATGCAGAAGATTACCGAGATGGATCGGCGTTATCTGAATATGCAGATTGCAGCTGGGGCTCAAACGATTCAGATTTTCGATACCTGGGGTGGTTTGTTGGCACCGCACGATTATGAGCGTTACATTCTCCCTTATGTTAAGGAGCTGATCGATGGGTTGAGCCGTGATGGAATACCAATTATTTACTTCGTCAAAAACGGTGGAACCATGTTGGAACTGGTGAAACAGGCGGGTGCAGATGTGCTCGGTCTGGATTGGCATGTCAATCTGGGGAAAGCAAGAGATATCCTCGGTGATGATGTCGCTGTTCAGGGGAATCTTGATCCAACTGTTCTCTATGCTCCGAAGCCATATATCGAACGTGAAGTGCAGCGGATTCTTGACGAAAATGGTGATCGACCTGGATTTATTTTCAATCTTGGGCACGGTATTTTACCGACAGTACCACCAGAAAATGCCGTTCATATGGTGGAGTGTGTGCACAGACTCAGTCAAAAATAGATCCTGAATCGTGCTGAGTTGCCGTCCCGTCCTGCCTTCTCCATAAGGGAGAAGGTGGCCTAAGGCCGGATGAGGGGCAAAGCCTAACTATCTTGAGTCATTCGGATACTCCTGTTGCGATCCCCCCTCACCCTAACCCTCTCCCTCATGGAGAGGGAATATTTAATTTGCAGGTATGAGAGTTATGCCCGATTCCAAACCAACCGCACTAATTCTGCTCAATATGGGGGGTCCCGATTCTCTGGATGCCGTTGAGCCATTTCTTTACAATCTTTTTTCAGATCGCGATTTGATACAGCTTCCAGCCGGGGCATTGTTGCAAAAGCCGTTTGCCAAGTTGATTTCTTATTTTCGAGCCAAAAAGGTGGTGGAGAACTATCGGACGATCGGGGGGAAATCTCCGCAGTTGGAATGGACGCAGAAGCAGGCGGCGGGGACAGCTCAGCGGCTTGGTGGGAGCTTTAAACCTTATGTGATTATGCGCTACTGGCATCCACGGGCCGCGCAGGTGCTTGAAGAAATCAAAGCGGAAGGGATTGAAACAGCGATTGTGCTATCGATGTATCCGCACTACACCGGGGCAACGACCGGTAGCAGTATTAATGATTTTAAGCGTGCTACGGCAAAAGTTTACCCAGAACTTGAATATCAGCTCATTGCAGATTGGTACGACTGGCCGCGTTATTTAGATGCTCTGGCCAATTGTATCAATGCTGGACTGGATAATTTCCACGATCTGATGCGTGCTGAAGTGCAAATCCTGTTTTCAGCGCACGCGCTGCCACAGAAGTTTATCGACCGGGGTGATCCCTATCAACAGCATGTCGAGGCAACAGTTCAGGGAGTGATGCAGAGAGTCGGCACTTATGATTGGTCGATTGCTTACCAGAGCCGCAGTGGCCCGGTGAAATGGATGGAGCCGGGAACCGAAGAAATTCTTCACGAACTGGCTGGTGCCGGACATCGGGCGGTGTTGATGGTGCCGATTTCCTTTGTTTCGGACCATATTGAGACGCTTGAGGAGATCGATATCCAGTATCACAATCTGGCAACCAGTCTGGGTCTGGTGAACTTTTGTCGCGCTCCCTCTTTGAATGATCGTGAAGATTTTCTTGATGCCCTGGCAGAACTGGTACGTGAACGGTGTCATATCTAGAGTCATTCTCCTCCTATTTGGATTAAGCATTTTTCTGCTGCTTAGCAAAACTTGATTGACTAAAGGGTGAAGATTTCACCAAACTTGAGGTTAAGGATCAGGTTGTCAAAGAACACGCCCTCAATCAATTGATTCTCATTGTCGTAAGATTCCACGATTCTGGGGAGCTTAAGTTTTTTATCCATCCATAAAAGGTAGCGATGGATCTCGTCTGCAGGGATATTTTCCTCCCCGATAATCTCCAGAACAACCACGGTATTTTGTTGCATGGTCTCTTCTCTCAGGACTTTCAAGGAACCGTGCTGAGCAAGTTTCTGTGCATTTTTAAGTAAAACACCGACATCGGATTCATCCACTCGGTGTCCGGAAGGGCTGCGTACTAGCCTTGCTGTGGGTTTCATGGTGAGAACCAGCGATTTGCTGAAACCGAAGGGGCGCAATTTAACCTTGCCGGTATCTGGTCGATAGACAAGGGCAGCGCCTTTGTGGGGTTTGATAAAGTCCATACGTACATATCCCGGTTTTTCGTAGCGGTAGCTGATGATCTGTTCAGCTTTTCCATAGGAACGCATGGTGGTGGAGTAACTTGTGATGGCTTTAAATTGTTCAACAGATTGTTGGAGGATGCTCTCAGATGCCATGGCTGGAGAAAGGAACATCAAGAAAACGAGTACTAGTCTAAGTAGAGGCATGATGCACTCGTTTCTGCATATTTTTGATGGCATACTTCATAGCGAAATCATGGTTCCAGACAAAAATCTTATGGAAAAGTCTCCATTTGCTTAGGTAATTGAGTAAGGGCGGGGTCAATGCCACATTCCAGTGAAATGTGGCCAGAGTGATGCCATTATGTTCATCCAGTGTAGAAAAGCCAGTGCCTTCAAGGTCACCGCTAACACTCATTTCGATTCTGGAAAAAGGGATATACTTTGTGACATGGGTCTGAAACCGAAGAGAATGTGGTAGAAATCCCTTGATCGTGTAATGAATGTCCGAATTTTCCTGAAGCGTGGGTTCGTTCCCCTGGATAACGACATCATCAATACAAGCCCACCATTCTGGATATGCAGTAACGTTGACCGTGACATCCCAGACGGCTTTTACCGGTGCCTGAAAGGTGCATTGTGTGACAAGATTGTATTCTCTATTCATATAAAATGAACGATACTTCATTTTTCATGGGAAGAACAGTTCTTGTTGGCTTTTGCTTGGCTGAATAATCTATCTGATCGATTCCATAGTGATTTTCACTAAAAAAGGGGTGCTTCAAAGATGAGGCACCCATTTTGAAATCTCATATTTATTTTGGATTAACCACCTCCATAAGAGTGTAGCCCGGAAAGAACCAGATTGACTCCCAAATAGCAGAACAGGGTAGCAGCAAAGCCAATAACCGACAGCCAGGCAGCACGGCGTCCAACCCAGCCTCGGGTGAAGCGGGCGTGAAGGAAGGCAGCGTAAAGAAACCAGACGATCAGGCTCCAGGTTTCTTTCGGATCCCAACTCCAATAGGTTCCCCAGGCGTAGTAGGCCCATGCCGCACCAGTAACAATTCCCAGGGTTAAGAGTGGAAAGCCGATCATGATCGCTTTGTAATTCATATCGTCCAGAATCTTGGTTGACGGAAACATTCCTAATATCCCCCCCATTGGTTCATTGCCTTGGTGTTTTTCCTCTTTGCCAATTTTGATCAAGTACATAATTGATACGCCAAAAGCAACAGCAAATCCGGCATAGCCAAGGAAGCAAGTGATGACATGGTAGGTCAACCAGTTGCTCTGCAGCGCAGGAACCAGAGGATCGATAGAAGAATTTAGGCTCATCTGCCCCCAGAGCATACTGAACAAAGCAATAGGTAAAACAAAGGCGCCAATAGCGCGTTGTTTGTATTTCAAGTCCATCAGTAGATAAATCAATAGAATTGACCAGGCAAAAAAGACCACCGATTCGTACAGATTAGTCATGGGCGCACGCCCATCCTGGCCCAAAATTTGGTACGATTCATACCAACGCAGGCCTAACGCTGTTGTCTGGATCAAAAACCCGACCAGAGAAGTCATCGTTGCTACCAGGGCAACCTTATTGTTTTTTGTCGCAATGTAAGCAAAAAACAGGACCATTGCGGCAAAATAGGCAACGGTTGTCAGGTTAAATAATTGTCCACTATCCATCAGTTATCCCTCCTTCTTTGGGGATTCGTTTTTGGCAGTTGCTTCGATCTTCTGCAGCAGCTCGTCAAAGGCCAGGGAAAAGCCCGGTTGATTCCGGTGCGTATTTCCCGCAATCTGAACTTTAGTCTTTTTACCCTCTTCTTCCAAGCAGATCCAGATCCGTTTATGGGAGAAGAAAAAGGCGGTTAGCGAACCAAACACAATCAGGAAGCAGCCGGCCCAGACAATATTGACACCGGGATCTTTGGCAACCTGAAGTCCCGTAAATTGTGGTTGTTCATAACCGAGCAGGGTAAAGCTGAAAACCCCACCGCGTTTGGTATCAAGTTGTGGGTGATTTTGCCAGACGACAAATGGTGCTCCACGTTTTTTATCAGGGGTGCTGACGTGTAGCTGCATTGCTGGTCCGAAGTTGCGATCGTTTTCAGTGAAGTTGGATACAGAAAAAGAGTAGCCGCTCGACAGTGGAACTTGCTTTCCCTGGTCTGCCCTGAGTTCCATCACTTTACCCGTTGCATTTTCAGTGGCCTTGACTTTAAAGAAAGCGTTTCCGGCAGGTCCATAGCTGGATTGATAAAATTTTATCCCTTTGTATGTCAGGGGATCGTTGACTTCAATCCGTTTGCGCATAACCTCCTGACCGTTTTCCAGGATGACCAAGTCGCTGTTGTAATCTTTGGGTCGGTTGCTGTTCGGGTAGTAGCTGACATCGAAATCATCGCAACGCACGGTAAAGCCGAGATCGATTGGTGCGGTGCCGTTGCGAGAGCGAACCTGATCCACGGAGGTTCCTTCGACAATATTGACATAGGCTTTGAAGCCCCAGACATTGCCGATAACCGCTCCTGCCATGATGATCAGAATTGATATGTGGGTGATGTAAGCCCCGAACCTGGAATAGATACCTTTTTGTGTAAACAGGTAGAGTTTGTCGTCTTTTTCGGTCAGGGTGGTCTTGGCAAACTCTTTTTTCAGTAGATCCGATATCTTTTCCGCGACTTGTTGTTTTGATTCTTTACAACTGAATTCAGCCCGATTTGCCGAACTCTTGAAAATCCCGGAACCGGCAACCAGAGTTGGTTCTTTGACGAACTTCCAGACCCGTGGAAAATTCTTTATCGAACAGCAGATCAAATTGACACTAAATAGAGCCAGAAGACCGATAAACCAGGTTGAATGGTACATATCAATGAATTGCAGATTTTTAAACAGTTCGTAATTTGCCTGGCCGTATTCGCGGATATAATCAGCTGCCGGAGCATTCTGCTGGAGAATGGTTCCAATAATAGAAGTCAGGGCAATTAACAGCACTAGAATGATGGCAAGTTTCAGGGAGCAGAAAAAATCCCAGATACTATCTGTTAAGTTTTTTTTTGTCTCAGCCAAAGTGAAAGTCTCCTTATAGCAATCTGTCGGAATAGATGACAGATTTGGTTAATATAGCCAGTGATACTGGCTGACGTCAACCGGTGATAGCGGAGAATTTCAATGCAGCAGGACAGTAGTCCGAAGGCTATGGTGGGATTGAAGGGGCGTTTGGGAGGCCCTTGCCAGGGAGAAAAATTGTGGTAGAGCAGGGTGGTGAATGATAAACGGTTGGCCAACCTTCAATTGGGGAGTAAGCGGGCGTGACTCATGAGCCAGAGAGTGTAAAACCTTATGCTGGGTATGATATTCCGGACTGCCCAGATCGCGTTGTAGTGGTGTGGTCTGATGACAGGCTTCACTCTTGCAGCAGGGGGCCATTTTCTTCTGACTGACAACCCGATGGCAACTGTCCACTCTGATTTCGGGATTGTAAGCTTGCCGCTCTTGCAACAGGCAACCGAAGGCAGATTGCAATCCTGCGCAAAGAAGCAGTAACACTGCTAACACAAAAATTAATTGAACATTGCTGATGGAATTGCGTTCAGCCACAGTTGCACCTTGTGTTTGACGGAATCAGGGTTTGAAAAGCCGAGCTATTATAGCTTGCATGTCGATTTATCTGCAAGCTGAATACCATTTTTCTGCACCAAGAGTTAAAAAGATTTTTAGTCACACCTCAATATTTTAAACATGCTGAAATAATTAGGAAAACTAGAGGTCAACCGCTTTAATCTGCTCTAAAAGTTCTGTTTGTTCGGCACTGAGATTGTTAGGAACGATCACTTCGATGATCGCGTACAGATCTCCAGCTGGTCTTTTTCCCGATGCTGTTACGCCATATCCCCGTAATCTGATTTTTTGGCCAGGTTGCATTCCGGCTGGAATCTTAACCCGTTTGGGAGTATCAAGAGTTGGAACTTCAATTGAGGTTCCCAGGCAGATACCGCTGTAAGGGATTTCCGCTCTGACCAGAAGATCGTGTCCCTCACGAGTAAATATTGGGTCTGGTTCAATATCGACCTGTAGGTAAAGATCTCCGGGTGAGCCGCCAGTAGGGTGAGGGCCCCCTTTTCCGGCGACACGTAATTTTCTCCCTTTTTCGATTCCCGCCGGGATCCGTACATTGATCTGTTCAACTTTGCCGTCACTGCGGTAGTCGATGCGTCTTTCCCCACCTTGTACTGCTAGGCGGAACGGGATACTGACCTGCATCGAATAATCTTGCCCTTTTGCTGGGGGTCTGCGACCGCCCCCGCCACCAAACATTTGACTGAAGATATCTTCGCCGCCACGGCCGCCACCGAAACTGCCAAAGATATCACCCACATTCATATTGCGGAAAATGTCTTCCTGGCTGAAGCGCTGATGGAACCCGGCATCGCCATACTGATCGTATTGATGACGTTTTTCTTTGTCGGATAAGACCGCGTATGCCTCGGTAAGCTGTTTAAATTGATCTTCGGCCTGAGTGTCTCCGGGATTTTTGTCCGGATGGTATTTTTGTGCCAGTTTGCGATAAGCTTTTTTTATGGTTGCCGCATCGGCGGTTTTTTCTACACCAAGTACGGAATAATAGTCTTTTGCCATGCTGTAGCTCCTGTTTTTTGATTAATTCGGACACCACTATAGGAGCCGTTTTGTGCAACGTCAAGAGGAAGCTGCCAGCAGAGGAAGCTGAATGGGTGTTAGCCCCTTGACGCGTTTCGGTTGCAGGACTAAGATACTGATTAGATTGTCATTTCCACACTTTTTTCAGGAGTTTACATGACCCGCATTGCTATTATTGGCGCAGGAATTTCTGGTCTTGCTACGGCCTATGCGATTGAGCAGCAGGCAAAACAGGCTGAAATTGATGTTGAAACCCTGGTGGTTGAAAAAGAGTCACGCATCGGGGGAAAGATTCTTTCAATTAAGGAGGATGGATTTCTCTGTGAGTGGGGCCCAAACGGGTTTCTTGATAATAAACCAATGACTCTGGATCTGTGTCGACAGTTGCAGATTGATCAGCAACTACTGCGATCTGATGATAATGCACGAAAAAGATTTATCTATTCTGAGCAGGTTCTGCATCAAATGCCGGAAAACGGGCCATCTTTCCTCAAGTCTAAATTGATTTCCTGGCCCGGTAAATTTCGCCTCGCCGGTGAAATGGTGGTTCCAAAGCGTCAGAGCGGTGGCGATGAAACCCTTGCTGAGTTTGGTCGACGGCGGTTGGGAGGTGAGGCACTCGATAAGCTGATTTCGCCGATGGTCTCGGGGATTTTTGCCGGTGATCCTGAAACCATGAGCTTGAAGAGTTGCTTTCCGCGTATCCATGAATTGGAGCAGCAATATGGCGGTCTGATCATGGCAATGCTGAGGCTGGCCAAAAAGAAACGTGCTGAAATCAAAGCAGGTAAGGCCGTGGCCAGTGCTGCCGGACCGGGTGGAGTGTTGACCTCTTTTAGTGGCGGCATTCAGGAATTGACCGATGGGATTGCTGCGGCCCTTTCGGGCACAGTCTTGACCGGTAATGCGGTATTACAGATCGAGCAGAAGCAGGGCGGTTTTCTCCTCAACCTGGATGATGGACAGCAGCTTGAAGTGGACATGGTTGTTACTGCTGCACCAGCGTATGCAGTCGCCAATATGATGGACGGATTGAATGATAAAAGTTCCACGATTCTTCGTCAAATTCCTTATGCGACCATGAATGTTATCTGTTTCGGCTATCAGCAAGAACGGATCGCTTTTGATTTGAATGGTTTTGGCTATCTGATACCCAAGGCCGAAGGGCGGGATACTCTGGGAACCCTTTGGGATTCCAGTATCTTCTCTCAACGCGCCCCGGAAGGAATGGTGCTGTTGCGTTCAATGATGGGTGGTGCCGCTAATCCAAGTGCAATTGAGTTGTCTGATGCTGAAGTGAAAGCTCGGACGATGAATGATCTGAAACAGATCATGGGGATCGACTGTGAACCTGACTTCGTGAAAATTTTTCGCCATCACCACGCTATACCGCAATATACTCGTGGACATGCGCAACGGTTACAGGAACTGGAGAATTCGCTGCATGATTCTCCTGATTTGATTTTGACCGGAAATGCTTTTTACGGGGTGGGATTGAACGATTGTGTTCATGCTGCAAACAAGGCAGCCGCTAAGGTTGTTGTACGCTTGGAGAAAAAGAGGGAGTAGCATCTGAGTTGCCTGGAGTTCATGGTTTGCCCATTTTATCTTCAAGTAGGACTTCCTCTTCCAGATGTTCGGCACTCACTTTTAGCGGTGAATAGGTGAGGTAACGGAACCTACCCAGTTGTGGATTTTCGATAATTGAGACCGGTCCTGAAATTTCCGTGGTTATTTCATCGGTAGTTTCGCCCAGGGTGATGGATACACCTTCTTTCAACACACCCAAAACATTTATTTTCGGATTTGCTGTCGGGTGTTCATCAACTGAAAATTGGAGTAACTCTTCAGCCAGTTCTTCCCGCTCTTCATCAAGATTGACCTGCCTCTGGGTGAGAATCCCGATCCGTAATTCAGTTGCTTCACGGAGTGCTTTGCGTTCAGTTGAGGTCGGTTGTTTGAGCAGGGTGTGCAGGGTGCTACCTATCCTCTGGACTTGATCCGCAAGATTTTTTGATTGGCTGCGCAGATATTGGAGCCGGTCAGTTTCGGGGAAATAGACCCCGGAGGTGACAGTGGTTTTTGTTCCGGCACGGGCACCAAGAATTTTTACCTCAACTCCCTCAAGGGCAACAATTTTCCCTCCAGTCACCAACCCTTTTGGAATATTGACACTGCCGGTGGCTTTAATCACTGAATTACGCGTTTCGTGGGAAATATTGACATCACCTCGACATTCAACAGTAACCTGATTTAGATAGCGAGTCTGGAGTGTGCCGTTACAGATGATTTTTCCAGTTCCCATGCCGGCCATGGTTCCAACCGTGACCGGGCCTTCGGAGGTGATCTGGCAGGCACCGACCGAACCGGTA
Source organism: Desulfuromusa sp. (assembly GCA_027858895.1). Lineage (GTDB taxonomy): Bacteria > Desulfobacterota > Desulfuromonadia > Desulfuromonadales > Geopsychrobacteraceae > Desulfuromusa. The sequence continues at coordinate 11,308 of JAQIBX010000131.1, forward strand.
ATGTTGATTCCTTTAGTTGCTGAGATGTTGAAATCATCCAAAACATCTCCTTTGATATCGACAAAACCGTTGAAACTGATGTGACCGACACTTAAGTCGACGTCACCGTTAACCACAAATTCTTCAGCAATGGAGAGGATGTTGTTGTCGAAAATCGCTCGTCCGGCCTGTTCGGCTATGGCCTCGGTTTCGTCATCACTGAACCGTACTCCACTACCGGCAATAACTTTGCTTGGTTTGCCTTCTTTGGGTAGGATGACTGCGCTGGTAATGGTGTTGCCAGGTTCGCCTGCTGTGGGCAGATATATGGAACCAATTTGCTGACCCGGTTCAACATTGGAAAAGCTCTGTACCGATTTAAAATCGACCTTGCCCGATGCGTCTTCAACCAGATCCGTTTCTTCTTTTCCGGTTGCAACAATCAGTTCGAACCAGCCATCCTTACCAGGAGTCGCCTCTTTTCCTTTAGCGATGATGAATTGTTGCGGATCTTCCCCTTGGGCGGCTTCGGTGCAGAAAATGGCAACTTGCTCAAGATCAAGCGTTGCGGTGATGTCGTTGTTGCGTAAAATAGAAATAAGTTCCGCCGGGGGAATACTATTGGCGGTATTGTGGACGGTAATATTGGCGCGACATTCAAGCTCGTTATTGTGCGCTTCAATGCGTAAAGTATAGGCGTCATTAACAAATTCGCCGATCAGCTTAGCGCTAATATCAACGCCGTGCTGGACCCTGGATGCCGTCATGAAATTCCTGTTCAGGAGAAAAATCGTCAATACTGAGGATTACTGTAGCATGTGTATCGGCTAACATGCTAATTTTCTTAAGTTAAAAAGTGAATTTCTGGGATGTTTGATGGGTTTTGACGGCTATTGGGTCGCGGCTTGTTCGCCGCTGATGTGTATAAAGGAGTGATATGTCAGGAATGATTGAAAGTTTCAAGCGTGATCTTGCCGAAGTGAGCTGGCGGGAATTGAAGATTCATCTGCAACGGGATGCATTAATCATCGTTGCTGCTGAACTTGATCTGATTGAGGTTGGAGTGGCGGTTGCTGATGACGATAAAGCTTTGGTCGAGGCTTGGATTGCTGCAGGTCAATTAGGTAAACCGACAGATAAGCAGCTGGAACGTTGGGAGCAGGAGCCGGATAACCGGTTTCAGATGTTGATTGTTCAGCCCTTTATTCTGATTCAGGATGTTCACGATGCCTGAACAGCTTGTTACTTCTCTCAGTCATTACCGGTCGGTAGCGGTCTTTAACCCCTGGGGGGATATCGATCCCCAGCACGATCAGGATGATCGGGGCCCGGAAATTCGCAGGCTGCAGCTGCTCAACTATTTGCAGGAACGAATCGGGGTTGCCGATACGCTTCTCTGTGCCGAAGCTATCGGTTATCAGGGCGGCCATTTCAGTGGGATTCCGATGACCTCCGAACGGCTTTTGCTGGGCGGGTTACGGCATAAGAATCTGCATGCGGAGATGGTTTTTCAGAATATTTCTCCGCAACGGACCAGTCGTGTTGATTTAAAGCCGCTGGGATTCACCGAGCCGACAGCAACAATTGTCTGGGGATTTCTGGCGGGGCAGGGGATTGATCCCCGGCGGGTGGTTTTGTGGAATGCTTTCCCCTGGCATCCTTATCATCTCGACAAGGGATTGCTCAGTAATCGAACCCCCAGGGATGAAGAACTGGCAGATGGTCATCAGAGGCTGAAACAGATGTTGGAATTGGGGCAGTTTAAGCAGGTCGTTGCTATCGGAGAAAAGTCGGCCTTGCAACTGCAACAATTAGAAATTGCTGCAACCAAGGTCCGCCATCCGGCCAATGGGGGGGCTGGAAAGTTTCGGTTCCAGATGCTTGAGCTGCTCGAAGGGATATGACGGGATACGCAATCGAGTTCTGAACTGTTGTGGCTCATCCCTAAGTTGATGGTGAAAATGAGGTGTTATGTCGATTGAAATTATTGAAAATCAGATCGGTCGTTTTCTGGCCAGTGAAGCACCAGAGGTGATGTCGATTAAGGGGGCTTGGGGGGTTGGTAAAACCTATGCTTGGAATAAATACCTGGCGAATGCAAAAAATCAAAAAAAGATCGCCCTGAAAAAATATTCCTATGTTTCTCTTTTTGGCATCAATTCGCTGGAGGATTTAAAATTTTCGATCTTTGAAAACATGATGGATGAAAAATCAATGGGTCGCCGGCCAACCGTTGAAAGTTTTAAAGCCAGTACTGCTGAATTACTCAAAACGCTCGGGAAAAAATCGCTGGCTATTATTCCATCCAGTCCATCAATTATCCATTATCATTCTATGATCGAATCCTTGTCATTTCTCTCTTTGGAAAAAACCATCATTTGTGTTGATGATTTTGAAAGAAAGGGTAACGGCATCGCGGCACAAGATATTCTGGGGTTGATCACCCAGCTGAAGGAACAGAAAAAATGTAAGGTTGTGCTGATTCTGAATGATGAAAGTTTGAGCGAAGGGTCTTCGTTTGATTATATAAAACTCCGTGAAAAAGTGATTGATACGGAGCTGAGATTTGCTCCAACGGCCGGGGATTGTGTTGAGATTGCGTTGAGTGTTAACACGATTGCACGCCAGTTAGGCGAAAATATTGTCCAGCTTGGGATCAATAATATCCGCATCATAAAAAAAATTGAAAAATTATCTGCAGTGCTGGTGCCACTCCTGAAAAAATACGAAGACCATGTTTTGTCTCAGGCCTTACGCACCATAACTTTACTCACCTGGTGCTATTACGGTCAGTCGAATGGCACCCCCGATTATAATTTTGTGGTGAGTCGTAACAGTGCATTCAGTGCCCTGGATGATGAAATAACATTGTCAACCCAACAGCAGGTCTGGTGCGCGGTATTACGCAATTATGATAACTACGCCATTGATGAGTTCGATCTGCAGATTGCCAGATTGGTTGAAAATGGCTATGTCGATGAAAAGCGCTTGCGAGAAGAGGCTGCCGTGCTGAATGAGAAAGTTCTTGCGACGTACTCAGAAAATTCATTTCAAGAAGCTTGGAAAAAATTTAACGAATCTTTTGATGATGATGATCAGGAAGTCATTACTTGTCTGTCTGATAGCTTCAAACATAATGCAAAATATATCAGTCCGGTTAATCTGGATGGGACGGTTCGTTTGCTCAGGTATCTTGGTAAGGATAAACTGGCGACGAAAATTATCGATTTATACATCGATAAAAGAAACGCCGAATCTGAGCTTTTCAATCTTGATGCTTCTGCTTTGCCCGGAGAAATAAAAGATCGTGAAGTGATCGAAAAATTTAGAAAAAAACATGAATCGCTCAGTGAGAGACTCTCTCTTCCCGAGATCTGTGATCATTTGTTGGCTTGTGACAGTTGCAGCGATGAAGAAGAGTCACACTTGTCACAAGCGACAATCGAGGAATATGTGCAGCTATTCAAATCCCAGAAAGGACAGAAACTGTCACAATATATAGACCTCTGTTTGAAATTTCGTCGGTTAGGCGGGACAACCGAACATCAGGAATTGATTTCTGACAAGACTGCAGAGGCACTTAAAATTATCGGCAGAGAGAGTAAGCTGAATGCAAGCCGGGTCAGACGGTTTGGGATAAAAGTTGAAAGACCATCTTCTGGATAAAGGAACCAATCATTTGCCTCTTTTGCTTATTTTTCTCAATCCGTTGCGTGATCAGGTGTTGTTCTTGAAACATAACTTCAATGCACGGGCAATTGCTTCCCAGCAGACTGAATTGACCCGGATCCAGACCGACGCCTCGCGCCTGATCTGGGATATGGAGATTGCGATGCAAGAAGCTGACAGCTTTATTCAGACACTGAAAGCTGAGTGATTCGTGTGGGTGATGGATAAAGTTTCATACTGGGATGTGATTGAATTGACTTCAAATCTCTCAAAGATATCTGCAAAATAAAGGCTTTTGATAGGACATTTGAAGCGCCGGTCGAGGAGATTTTATTGGCGTTGATGGAACCCGCACTACTTCTAAGTTTTGAAAATCACAATCTGAGGGGGTCAGCTTGCGGCAAGATTACGCAGCCAAGAACCAGAAGATTCAGGCCGTGCGTAGCACCTTGACCATCTCTGCTGGACTCTTTCCGTAGTAACGCTTGAATTCACGACTGAACTGGGAAGCGCTCTCATAGCCAACCTTATCGGCTGCAACATAAGATTTTATTCCCTGCTGGGTCATGAACCCCAGCGCCTTACTCAAGCGCACTTTTTTCAGGTACTGTACCGGCGAATCCGCAGTGACTTCCTTGAAGGCCCGATGAAAAGCGGAGGTGCTCAAGTGTGCTTTCTTCGCCAGTGTATCAACATCAAGATTTGTGGCAAAATTACTATGGATCGATTTTAAGGCACGTGCAATGCGCGAAAAATTATCGTTGTGCATCGCCAGGGCATAGAGTGCCGGGGCCTGATCTCCACACAGGGCGCGGAACAGAATCTCACGCACTAACCCGGGTCCCAGTATCTGGGCTTCCGTTTCAGATTGTAGACACTGAACCAGCCGTGTTGTGGCGTCAGCTACGGCATCTGCCAGTGGAGCGGGACCGATACCCCGTGGCAGCGCAGACCGTTTCTTGCCTGCAAAATCAGCAGGATGGCCCAGCTTTGAAATCAGATCATGCAGTTGGGACAGATCGACATCAATGTAGACCCCAAGCAACGGAGACTCGGGACTGGCGAAGGTTTCACACTCAAAGGGGATGGCGACAGAGAGCACCAGGTAGTTATCCGCATCGTAGTGAAAGGCCTGATCGCCCAGGTAGGCGACCTTATTCCCCTGAGCAATAATAACGATCCCCGATTCGTAAATAATTGGGGTGCGGGGGATGTGGCGCAGGGCCTTGAAAAACCGCACGCCTTTAAGCCGCGACTCGGAAAACCCTTCGGGCAAATTAAGTTGTTCAAGGTGCTCAACCAATTTAGACATGAATAGTTGCCTCCTTTTCCATGAAGCAGAATCAGGCATAACAAATACCACAAGTCATTCAATAAATACACGGCAGAGCATAAATAGGCAAGAAATAGGTAGCATTGGGTATTCGCTCGCGCTATCTCAGCATCTATACTCTGACAGAGTTAAATACAAACTGCTGCTGAATGTCGGCGGCCAGACAACCTGAAAATCAAAAGGATAATATCAATGTTGAAGTTTAACTTTCAAAATCCAACTAAAATTCTATTTGGCGAAGGACGCATCGGCGATATTGCGGTCGAGATCGATAAGGACCAGCGAGTGTTGGTGACCTATGGTGGTGGGAGTATTAAAAAAAATGGCGTCCTTGACCAGGTCAAAACCGCCCTGAGCGGCTACACGCTGTTCGAGTTTGCTGGTATCGAACCAAACCCCAGCTATGAAACGCTCATGGCAGCGGTTCAACTGGTAAAAGAGGAGAAGATTGACTATATCCTTGCGGTGGGCGGCGGATCAGTTATCGATGGCACCAAATTCATTGCTGCTGCGGTGAACTTTCAGGGTGAGCCTTGGGACATTCTGGCCAAACAGGCCAAAGTCGAAACGGCCCTCCCTTTTGGCTGCGTTCTCACCCTGCCTGCGACCGGGTCTGAGATGAACAGTGGTGCGGTGATTACTCGGCGCTCTATTCAAACCAAACTACCCTTTTCTAGTCCACTTTTATATCCACAGTTTGCGGTACTCGATCCGACCACGACTTACACCCTTCCCGCTACGCAGATCAGCAATGGAGTGGTGGATGCGTTCATTCATGTGGTTGAGCAGTACCTGACTTATCCGGTGAACGCCAGAGTGCAGGATCGGTTTGCCGAAGGGTTGCTGCTGTCATTGATCGAAGATGGGCCAATCGCCTTAGAGGATCCGCAGAACTATGACGTCCGGGCTAATATTATGTGGTCCGCCACGCTGGCCCTCAACGGCCTGATTGGAGCAGGGGTTCCTCAAGACTGGGCGACGCACATGATCGGCCATGAAATTACAGCGATACATGGTCTTGATCATGCCCAAACCCTGGCGATCGTTCTCCCCTCTGTCTTGAGCATTAAAAAGGAACAAAAGCGCGACAAACTTCTGCAGTACGCGGAGCGGGTCTGGGGCATCACCAAGGGGGATGATGTCGAGCGAATCGATACGGCTATTGAAAAGACGCGGGCTTTTTTCGAGCGGATGCAGGTGAAGACCCGTCTGAGTGACTACGGAATCGAAAAAGAAAGCATCACCAAGTTGGTGGCCCAACTGGAGCAACACGGTATGGTAAAGTTGGGGGAACACGGAGATATCACTCCGGAGGTCAGCAGGCGGATCCTGGAATTGAGTCTTTAAGGAGAAGAGCTTGCAGATTACTGGAGTTAATCCCGCAAAGACCGGAAATTAAAGCTTTATAGACTTTATTGAGGAGATATATTCCATGTCCAAAAATAAAACCGTTAATCGCAGAATTGTTCTAAACTCACGCCCCATCGGTGCACCGACTTCCGAGAATTTCCGTCTTGAGGAGATTGCAACACCGGTCCCCGCGAACGGCCAGGTCCTGTTACGCACCTTGTATTTGTCCCTTGATCCATACATGCGGGGTCGCATGAGCGATGC